>NZ_JAPDCL010000007.1:0-191494 GCF_027706025.1 Aeromonas sp. Y311-2
ACCGATGGCGTGGATGGCCAGTGAACCTGACTCGATAACCCCGAGGGTAGCATTGGCGAGGGAAAGAACACGCTTAGCATGCATGTCCTGTCCAAATATATCGTCGATGTGGTTGAGGATTAGTTCGTGGTTAAACATGGGGATAGTCTGTTGGGTATTAGCTGGTCAAGGATGGCGATCATACCTCAGAAGCCGCGCCACGCCTCGCTCATATGAGGGGATGGTTAAGGGTCAAGGCAGCAGATCGCCCGCAATCGGCTATCTGATATTTCACGTTTAAGCGGCAATAAAAAACCTCGCCCTAGCGAGGTTTTTTATTGGCAACGCAAGCGCTGTCAGATAGCAAAATCTTCCAGTGATTTGCCTGCTGCCACTGCGCTGGCAATAGCCGAAGGCATACGGCCCTGGCCGGTCCAGGTTTTCTCTACGCCATTATCCTGATAGCGATATTTGGCTGGACGTGGCGCCCGCTTGGCTTTTTCTGATTTGCCGGGGTTGGTAGCGACAGCGCTTACCAATTCTGCCGGGTCAATACCGGCGGCTTTCAGCATTTCGCTATATTCGTTAATTTTCCGCAGATGCTCTTCACGGGCCTGACGCTCGGCAGCTTCATCCTGCTGACGCTCAGCAACGATCGCAGAGAGTTTTTCCAGTGCCTCTTCCAGTTGTTCCAGAGAAAGTTCGCGGCAGGTCGCACGCAGACTGCGGATATTAAGCAGTACCTTTAAAAATTCATTCATAGGAGTTACCACGTCGAGTCAGAGAAAAATATTATGTTCTAGCTGATTCTTGCTTGGCGATTTAAATAAGTCAAGCCGGGTTAAATATAATATCCGTGGGGAACATCAATACAGATATTTAATATGGCCTGCAATAGGCTTGGAGATTGGATGCCAATGAAACCGCAGTAGGTGAAAATAGCGTCAAAACAGGCGTTGTTGCATCATTTGACTACCATTTTTCGACCTTGATATGTTTATCGTGACTATTTAATCAAAAAACTTGCTATAAGCTGCCATCTCGATAAAATGTGCGGCGAATACCTTTAAGTAGAGGCGCGCTGCCTATGAGTATTTGTGCGGAGGGTGATGCCTGTGATGCACAAGGAAAGGAGTCAGCGCCGAAGTGGCCAGGCCATCATACCGGGCTGCTGGTTCTGCATCTAATAGGTGCAGGACTGCCATAGTCATCCACTATGGAGCGCTACCTGAAGGGGCTGAGGAGTATGACCTCCCCATAGGTTTTGTTTCTTTAGATCCTCTCGGTAGATCTCCACCTGTAATCTTTAGGTGCAAAGAGATCATGGATATTAGTCATTTCGCCGACTCCGGTTGGTCCGTTCTTCCCCCCCTGTTGGCTGTCGCGCTGGCTATCATGACCCGCCGCGTGCTGCTGTCCCTTGGTGTGGGCATCGTCACCGGCAGTTTGCTGCTCAATCAGTTTTCGCCCCTCGAATCCCTGCATTACATGTTGAATACCGTGCTCAAGATCTTCTGGGTCGATGGCGCGCTCAATCGTGACAATGTCAACATGATCCTGTTTATGCTGCTGCTGGGTGGCCTCATCAGCCTGATGAGCGTCTCCGGGGCGACCCGTGCCTTTGCCGAGTGGGCCGAGCGTCGTGCCAAGACCCGCAAGGGCGCCAAAGCCCTGACTGGCATGATGGTGTTTGCCTTCTTTATCGATGACTTCTTCCACAGCCTGTCGGTGGGGGCAATCTGCCGTCCGGTCACCGACCGCTTCCAGATCTCCCGTGCCAAACTGGCATATCTGCTGGACTCCACCGCGGCGCCGGTCTGCGTGCTGATGCCCATCTCCTCCTGGGGGGCTTATATCATCGCCCTGGTTGGCGGCATCATGGCGGCCCACGGTCTGACTGAACAGAGCCCCATCGCTGCGTTTGTCGAGATGATCCCGATGAACCTCTACGCCGTCTTCACCCTGATCATGGTGTTGGTGGTGATTGCATTCCAACTCGATATCGGCCCGATGCGTCAACACGAAGCGTGGGCGCTGGAAGGCAAGCTGTGGGATGAGTCCAAGGGCCGCCCCATCGGTCTGGATATGGAGAGCCCGGAAGAGAGCAACGGCGGCATGATCGACATGGTTCTGCCGATCCTGACCCTGACCGCCGCCACCATCTATTTCATGATTGATTCCGGTGCTGCGGTGCTGAGCGAGAAAGGGCTGCCATTCAGCGTGCTCGGCTCGTTCGAAAATACCAACGTCGGCTCTTCGCTGGTCTACGGTGCCCTGTGCAGTCTGGTGGTCTCCATCGGTCTGGCGATGCGCCTGAAGCTGGGAGCCAAGAACTGGATCAAGGCCGCTCCGCAAGGCGTCATGGCCATGCTGCCAGCCATCAACATCCTGCTGTTTGCCTGGACCATAGGTGCCGTGGTGCGTGACGTTGAGACCGGCAAGTATCTGGCTTCGCTGGCTAACGGTAACCTGCCGATCGAAGTGCTGCCTGCTGTGGTCTTTATCCTCTCCTGTGCCATGGCGTTTGCTACCGGTACCAGCTGGGGTACCTTCGGCATCATGCTGCCGCTGGCCGGTGACATGGCCGCCGCCAGCGACATCAGCCTGATGCTGCCGATGCTGGCCGCGGTACTGGCAGGTTCGGTATTCGGGGATCACAGCTCGCCCATCTCCAGCACCAGCATCCTCTCTGCCACCGGCGCCGGTTGCCATCACATCGATCACGTGATGACCCAGCTGCCCTATGCACTGGCCATCGCCTTCGGTGCGGCCATCGGTTACCTGGCGATGGGCTTGATGCACTCCAGCCTGGCCGGTTTCAGTGTCAGTGCCCTCTGGTTCGTGCTCTTTACCGGCTATCACCTGAAAAAGGCCAAAGCGCGGCCAATGCTGGCCACCGCGTAACATTTATAGAGCAAGGGGCCCGCGGGCCCCTTGGTTTTGTCAGGGGCTTTGGTTAGCATGCGCCCCATAAATTCAGTTTCGGAACAGTATCATGGCTTCACTGCACTACAAATTTGCCACCATGAATTCAGGCAAATCCACCCAGCTCATTCAGGCGCACTTCAACTATCTGGAGCGGGGCATGCATCCTCTGGCGATGACGCCAGCCATCGATGACCGTTTCGGGGTCGGGGTGATCAGTGCCCGGGTTGGCCTTGAGCTGAAGGTGGACGTGTTCAGCGACAGCTGCGATCTGTTTGAAATGGTGAAAGCGCGCCATGCGAAGAAACATATCGATGTTTTTATCGTGGACGAGGCCCAGTTCCTGACCCGTGAGCAGGTCTACCAGTTGGCCCGCATCGTCGATGAGCAGGATATTCCGGTGATGGCCTATGGCCTCAAGACCGATTTTCGCGGCGAGCTGTTCCCGGGCTCCTACCATCTGCTCTGTCTGGCCGACAAGTTTGAAGAGCTGAAGAGCATCTGCTGGTGTGGCAACAAGGCCCACATGAACTCCCGGGTCAACGAAGCGGGTCAGGTGATGCGTGATGGCGAACAGGTGGAGATCGGCGGCAACGATCGCTATGTGTCGCTCTGTCGCAAACACTATCTCGAAGGTCGGGCCTACAAGTAAGTCGGCTGCGACAGTTTGAATCGTCGAGAAGGGCGCCAATCTGGCGCCCTTTTTATTTTCCCCAACTTGTATCGCTGTGGTTTAGTCGATCTCGATATCCACCGGCGCAATGATGGGGTCGGCCACCGGCAGGCGTTGAAACAGCTGGCGAAAATGGTGCTGTACCCGGCCGATATCGACCAGTGACATGCCGGAGGCAAAACCGAACCAGACATAGAGGCCGGTGAGATCGCGAAACATCGGCGGCAAATAGCGGGGAGCGGCGATCAGCCCCTCCAGATAGTGCTGATAGAGCACCGGAATGTCATCCAGTGTCACCTTGCCGACAAACAGCATCGGCAGGATTTCGGGCACCCCTTCCAGCACGGCGCTGCGGATAAAGTTGACCGTTTCCACATAGCCACGCACGTAGGAGAGATCCTTGGTAAAGCAGGCGCCGCCGTCCACCATGCCGCCACGAAAGACCCGCTGGGTGATCTTGTAGGCGTCGTGCTCGCTGGTGCCCTGCTGTACAAAGTGCTGAAACACCTCGATAAAATCGGCGCCGCGCTCGGCCATGTCGATGGCCATCACCCGATCGGAGATGCGCTTGGCCCGATCCGGGAAGGAGCTGAAGGTGAGGGTCTCTATCAGGACGGCCAGCCCCTCCTGACAGGCGGTGATCCGCGGTGAACCGGCGCTCAGCCAGGTGGCATAAGGCTGCTGGCGACCGTTGAGGGTGGTGCCGACATGGACCCACCCCTCGTGTACCTCCAGCACCTGCAAGTCCAGCTCGGAGAAGCGGGCGTGGGAGTTGAGCTTGATGTAGTCGCCACCGGCCGCGGCATCGGAGACGATGCCATCGCTCAGCTTCACCTGCACAGTGCCGTCACTGAAGTAGCTCGACAGCTTGCCCTGCAGTTTGGCGACCGCGGCCTCTCCTTCGAACTCCTTGGGGTAGGGGCGCACCAGATGGCGCGCGCCGGGCAGGGAGAAGATATCGCACAGGCGGGCGCCCAGCTCCTTGAGAGTCTTGCGATCCCCGCGCAGGTGATCGCTGGCAGAGCCATAAAGCAGCTGGCTGTAACGCTGAAAATCGGGTTGGCCCCGCTGGCGCAGCATCTCGATCACTACCATGTACTGATCGACCGTCTCTTGCAGGATCCGGCCAAGATCGTCCTGTGGCCCCAGTTTTCTGCGGATCCGGTCCCGCAGCTCCTTGAGCTCCAGATACTTGTTGCGCGGATCGAAGCCGAGGGGGAGGGCATCATAGAAGTGCCTGTCGATAGCGGGCAGCTCCCTGCCACCGCTTGCCAGAAAGCGATCCTGCAGATGGCGTGGCCATTTGATGGCATCCAGAATGCGGATGGGTTTTTGCAGGGTGAGCAGCTCATCCGAGAGTGATTTCAGATGAAGGCGATACTTTTCTTGGATAGTCATGGGGCCCCCTGTGGGGCAAGCGTCATCGTGGATTTGGCTGAGTATATGCATAGCGCTTGCCAAAAAGAAGCGAGCCGCAGGGTTATCGGGTTGGCGTGCTTTTTGTTGATAGCAAATTGGTTTAGACTGCGCCCCTTGATCCCAATCTTGTCGTGGAAATGATGAATATCCCCAGCTCCGAAATGATAATGCGTTGGTTGCAACAGGCTCGAATCGAGCACTATGTCTGCGACCAGTGTCACGGTATCCACATTGTCTCTTTGCAGTCGGTCGATGGTATTCAGGAGAGCCGGATCTTCGTGGAAGAGGAAGGCCTGCTGTTCTCCTCCGAGCTGGAAGTGCGCCCCTCCGCAATGCTGCCGCTGGTTGCCGAACTGGGCCGACTCAATATGCAGTACCCCTCCCTCAAGGTGTTTCTCGATATCATCGATGACAACCTGCCGCGGCTGGTGGTCGGCCACACCGTCTTTACCAAGGCCGGACTCAGCGTCGAGCAGTTCCTGCTGTTCGTGCAAAGCACCATCGCTGCCACCCACGAACTGGTTGCCGAATGCGAACGTTCCGGCTTCCTCAACCTGCCGGAAATCCAGGTTGCACCGGAATCTGTGCATTAAGTGTTCGAACGGTTCGCCAGGTGAAAAAAGCCGTTGACGCGGGCGGGGCTTTCCCCTAAATTACGCCCCGTTCCAGCGCAACAGCGCAGCGAACATCGTGTTGGCTGAACACGTTAAACCACAGACCAAAATTTGGTGAGGTGTCCGAGTGGCTGAAGGAGCACGCCTGGAAAGTGTGTATACGGCAACGTATCGAGGGTTCGAATCCCTCCCTCACCGCCACATTGCAAAGCCCTGATGGAAACATCAGGGCTTTTTGCTATCTGGGTTTTTTGCGGGCGCTGTGGGCAAGCCGATGGCGATGGGCGGCGGGCTCGGGTATAGTCCTGCGCCAATGGCGTTATCCTGTTTTGCTGACCCGTCGTGGCCTTGGTGGTGGCGAGGGCAGGCCCGTGTAAGGAGTGTTATGAAGTTCAGTCCCCTGCTCGATGAGATGATGAAAGCCCTGCAGGTATTGCCGGGGGTGGGGCCCAAGTCTGCCCAGCGGATGGCCTTTACCCTGCTCGAGCGTGAGCGCAGCGGCGGTTTGCGGCTGGCCCAGCTGCTCTCTCGCGCCCTGACCGAGATTGGCCACTGCAGCCACTGCCGCACCTTTACCGAGAACGACCGCTGCGATATCTGCGCCAATCCCAAGCGGGAAGAGAATGGCCTGCTCTGCGTGGTGGAGAGCCCGGCGGACGTGGCGGCCATCGAGCAGACCGGCCAGTTCTCCGGTCGCTACTTTGTGCTGATGGGTCATCTGTCGCCGCTGGACGGCATCGGCCCGGAGGAGCTGGGGCTCGATATTCTCGAGCGCCGGTTGAAGGAAGAGCACATCAGCGAACTGATCCTCGCCACCAATCCCACCATCGAGGGGGATGCCACCGCCTGGTATATCGCCGACATGGCCCGTGCGGCCGGGGTGGAGGTGAGCCGCATCGCCCACGGGGTGCCGGTGGGGGGCGAGCTGGAACTGGTGGATGGCACTACGCTTTCCCACTCCCTGATGGGGCGCCAGCGCCTCAAGTAAGGGGCGGGTGGCGGTAAGTCGCGAAAAACTGAACATAAAATCGGCGGTTACACGCCAACAGGGGGCGAATGAGCAGGATTGCACATTCGCCCCCTTGATATTTGGATCGCTGTCCCCATCTAGGTTGGGCATATGTTCAACCCGATGTTTCTGAGGATTGGTCCATGACCCAAAGTGTTCATGCCGAAACCCACGGCTTTCAGACTGAAGTCAAACAACTGCTGAGCCTGATGGCTCACAGCCTCTACTCCAACAAAGAAGTATTCCTGCGCGAGCTGATCTCCAACGCCTCCGATGCGGCGGACAAGCTGCGCTTCAAGGCGCTTTCCGATGCCTCTTTGTTCGAAAACGACGGCCAGTTGCGTGTGCGTCTGGTGGTGGACAAAGAGAAGCGTACCCTGACCATCTCCGATAACGGGATCGGTATGACCCGTGATCAGGTGATTGAGCATCTGGGTACCATCGCCAAGTCCGGCACCGCAGAATTCTTCAAAAACCTCTCCGGCGATCAGGGCAAGGATTCTCAGCTGATCGGTCAGTTCGGGGTCGGTTTCTACTCCGCCTTTATCGTGGCCGACAAGGTGACCGTGGTCTCCCGCGCCGCCGGTACTGCTCCGGAGCAGGGCGTACAGTGGGAATCGGAAGGGGAAGGCTCCTTCACCGTCGCTGACGTAACCAAAGCTGGTCGCGGTACCGACGTCATCCTGCACCTGCGTGCCGAAGAGGACGAGTTCCTCGACGACTGGCGTCTGCGCTCCGTGGTGGGCAAATATTCCGACCACATCAGCGTACCGGTCGAGATGTTCAAAGAGGGTACCCCGGATCGGGAAGAGGATGGCGAGACCATCGTCGGCACCCCGGGCGAGTGGGAGCAGGTCAACCGCGCCACGGCACTTTGGACCCGCAACCCGAAAGATATCAAGGACGAGGAGTATCAGGAGTTCTACAAGCACGTTGCTCACGACTTTGAAGATCCGCTGCTCTGGGGTCACAACCGGGTGGAAGGGGCGCAGGAGTACACCAGCCTGCTCTACGTACCGGCCCGCGCACCGTTCGACCTCTACAACCGCGAGCAGAAGCACGGTCTGAAGCTCTATGTGCAGCGCGTCTTCATCATGGATGACGCCGAGCAGTTTATGCCGACCTACCTGCGCTTCGTCAAAGGGGTGCTGGACTCCAACGATCTGCCGCTCAACGTCAGCCGCGAGATCCTGCAGGACAACAAGGTGACTGCCTCTCTGCGCAAGGCTTGCTCAAAGCGCGTGCTGACCATGCTCTCCAAGCTGGCGAAAGACGATGCCGAGAAGTACGCCAAGTTCTGGAAAGAGTTCGGTAACGTGCTCAAAGAGGGCCCGGCCGAGGATTACGCCAACCGCGAAGAGATCGCCAAGCTCCTGCGTTTTGCCAGCACCGCTGGCGAGGGCGAAGCCCAGACCGTCTCTCTCGAGGATTACGTTGGTCGCATGAAGGAAGGCCAGCAGAAGATCTACTACATCACTGCTGACTCCTATGCCGCTGCCAAGAACAGCCCGCACCTCGAGATCTTCCGCAAGAAGGGTGTCGAAGTGCTGCTGATGTGGGAGCGCGTGGACGAGTGGCTGATGAGCCACCTGACCGAGTTCGACGGCAAGCAGCTTATCTCCGTCACCCGTGGCGAACTGGATCTCGGCGATCTGGAAGACGAAGCCTCCAAGCAGGCCCAGGAAGAGGCCGAAAAGGCCAACGCCGGTCTGGTGGAGCGGGTCAAGAAGAGCCTGGGCGATGCAGTGAAAGAGGTGCGGGTCACCCACCGTCTGACCGACTCCCCCTCATGCATCGTCACCGACGCCTACGGTATGAGCACCCAGATGATCAAGCTGATGCGCGCGGCCGGCCAGCCGGTACCGGAGCAGAAGTACATTCTGGAGCTCAACCCTGACCATGCGCTGGTGAAGAAACTCGACACCATTGAAGACGAGGCACTGTTCGGTGAGTGGGTCACCCTGCTGCACGAACAGGCCCAGCTGGCCGAGCAGGGCGGACTGAACGATCCGGCGAGCTTCGTCTCCCGTATCAACCGTCTGCTGCTGCAAGCCTAAGCAGCAACGCCGGTAACAGAAAGCCCACTGCATGCAGTGGGCTTTTTTGATCCCGCCGTGTGAGCTCGGCAAAACACAGCGGTGAGGGAGGTGGCCAGCGCCTCTCTATTTGCGGTATTCGTTGTTGTAGTTCTGGATGAGACGGCGAGTCACCTCATGCTGGGGATCGGCAAACACTTTAAGGGTCTTGCCGCGCTCCACCACCCGACCTTCGTGCATCACCAGCACTTCGTCGCTGATATGGCTGACGATGCCCAGATCGTTGGCTACCAGCACATAGCTCAGTCCCATGGTCTCCTGCATCTCCAGCAGCAGGTTGATGATCTGGGAGCGTACCGAGATATCCAGGGTGGAGAGCGCCTCATCGGCCACCACGATCTTGGGGTTGAGGATCAGTGCCCGCGCCAGCGCCACCCGCTGCTGCTGACCGGAGGAGAGCATCTGCGGATAGAACAGGGCGTGATCCGGCAGCATCCCCACCATACGCAGGGTCTGCACCACCTTCTCACGGCGCTCCTCTTCAGTCATCTCGGTGTTGAGGCGCAGTGGGGTTTCCAGGATCTGGCCGACCCGGATCTTGCGGTTCAGCGAGGTGTTGGGATCCTGAAAAATCATCCGCAGCAGTTTGCAGCGAGTCTGGTAATCGCCATGCACCATCAGTTGGCCGTCGATGGCGATGTCGCCGCTGGTGGGTTCGATCATGCCAGCCAGAATGCGGGCGAGGGTACTCTTGCCGGAGCCTGCCTCGCCGACGATGGCGAGGGTCTGGCCCACTTCGAGGTCGAACGAGAGGGGCTTGATCGCCTCCACAGCCTGACGACGGAACAGACCGGTGCGGTTCTGGTAGGTTTTGCTAAGGCCTCTGACCTGCAACAGGGATGGCTCGATCACAAGCGGGGCTCCTTCATGGGGGCATTAACGGTCATCATTTTTTTGGCTCCTCCATGTTCAGCGGGAAGTGACAGCTGAACTGATGGCCCTTGATCTTGTTCATCAGGGGGGTCTGCACGCACTGCTTCTGGGCGTAGGGGCAGCGCGGCCCCAGACGGCAACCGATGGGCAGGTGTTGCAGCGGCGGGATGACGCCGGGCAATGTCTCTAGGCGCGACTTGTGGCGCACCAGCTTGTCAAAGTCGGGGATCGATTTGAGCAGCGCATCGGTGTAGGGGTGATGCGGGGTCTCGAGGATCTGCTCCCGTGTGCCCACTTCCACCATCTGGCCGCAGTACATCACGTTGATGGTATCGGTCAGGTTGGCGATGGCGGCGATATCGTTACTGATGATCAGGATGGTGGTATTGCCCAGCTTGTTCATCTTGTCCAGCAGTCGCAGGATCTGGGAGTGGGTGGTGGACTCCATGGCGCTGGTGGGCTCGTCGGCTACCAGCAGACGCGGCTGGTTGGCAATGGCCATGGCGATCATCACCTTCTGGCACATGCCATCCGACAGCTCGTGGGGATAGGCGCGCATCACCTTGCGGTGATCCTTGACGCCTACCCGGTGCAGCAGGGCGATGGCCTTTTTCTTGCGCCACTGGAAGCGCTGCCAGAATTGTCCCTCGAACGAATCGGTCGGGATCGCCTCTTCCAGCTGGGTGCCGATCTCCTCGGAGGGGTCGAGACAGCTGATGGGGTCCTGGAAGATCATGGCGATCTCGCGGCCCATGATGCGACGGCGCTCCTTGGGTGCCATGGTCAGCAGATCCATGTCGTTGAAACGCATCCGGTCGGCACGAACCGTCCAGTTGTCTTTCTCGATGCCGACGATCACCTTGGCGATCAGACTTTTTCCGGAGCCGGATTCACCCACCAGACCGCGGATCTCCCCCTCGGTCAGGGTCAGGCTCACCTTGTCCACCGCCTTGACCTTGCCTTGCGGGGTGTCGATCTCGATGGTGAGATTGCGAATATCGAGCAGCGGCATCAGTCATTCCCCTCTTTGAGTGCTTCACGAATGCCTTCACCAACTAAATTGGTCACCAGCACGCTGAACAGGATGGCGATGCCGGGCAGGGTGACGGTCCATGGGGCGAGATAGATAAGGTCGCTCGAATCGGCCAGCATGGTGCCCCACTCCGGTTGGGGAGATTGGGCGCCGAGGCCAAGAAAACCGACCGCCGAGATATCGAGAATGGCCGCCGACAAGGTGCGGGTGGTCTGGGCCACCAGGGTTTCGACGATGTTGGGCAAAATAGCCAGCCGCATGATCCGGAAGGGAGGCGAGCCATCGAGGCGGCTGGCGGTGATGTACTCCTTCTGCATCTCGGCATGCACTGCGTTATAGGTGGCCCGGATAAAGGGCGGGATCAAAGCGAGCGTAATGGCAATCAGGGTATTGCCAAAACCCGGCCCCATGATGGCGACCATGATGATGGCCATCAGCAGGGAGGGGATGGAGAGCAGGGTATCGAGCAGGTGGTGCAGCACGCTCGATTTAAGCCCCTTGCTCATCCCGCCGAGGATACCGATGGCGGAGCCCACCACCATGGCGATCACCACCACGACCAGCGCATAGCCGAAGGTGAGGCGCGCCCCCACTACCAGCCGGGAGAGCATGTCGCGCCCCAGATCGTCGGTGCCGAGGAAGTAGTCGATGTTGCCGGTTGCCGCCCAGGAGGGGGCGAGCAGCAGCTTGTCGGTGTGCTGTTCATCGATGCCGTAGGGGACGACCAGCGGCCCCACCAGCGTGATGAGCAGCAACAGCAAAAAGCACCAAAGCCCTGCCATCGCCAGCGGATTGCGGCTGTAGGAGGCCCACGTCTGCTCAAGGGGCGAGAGGATCTTGAGCTCGGGATAGATGTTCGATTTATCTTGCATAGGATACCTGGCTCCTGGTCACGCCATGAGCGCGTTCAATCTTGTTTGGCATACAACTCTTTGCGCCGTGCCGGATAGATAAGGGTGGTCAGCAACTCGGTGCTGACGCTGGTCAGGATCACGAAACTGGCCACCACCAGGGTCGCGCCGCGAATGGCGGCGTAATCCTGCAGGGCGATGCTGCTGATGAGCCAGCGGCCGATCCCGTGCCACTCGAACACCACCTCGGTGATCATGGCGGAGGTGAGCACGCTACCCAGTTGCAGACCCAGCAGCGGCAGTACCGGCGGCAGGGCGTTCTTCAGACCATGGCGCCAAACGATCTGCGCCTTGGAAAGGCCCCGGCTCGCCGCCGCCTTGATGTAGTTCTGCTTCATCACGTCGATGAGGGAGCTGCGCACATGGCGGATCACCTCGGTAGTGGGCACCACCGCCAGCACCAGTGACGGAAGGATCAGGTGGCGCAGGGCATCATGCAGCGCCGCTTGCCGCCAGGGCTCGTTGCTGAGCAGCACATCGAGCACCGCGATGCCGGTTATGGGGGGCACGTCGTAGAGCAGGCTGATCTGCCCGGAGGCTGGCAACCAGCCGAGATCCAGCGAAAAGAGCATCACTACCAGCAGTGCCAGCCAGAACACCGGCACCGCATAGCCGATAAGACCGGCAGTCATGATGGAGAGATCCAGCGTCTTTCCCTGGGACAGGGCCGCCAGGGTGCCGAGGGGAATGCCCACCAGCAGCGAGATGGCGAACGCCGCCAGACAGAGGATCAGGGTTGCCGGGAAGTAGTGGCGGATCTCGTCCAGCACCGGCAGCCCGGAGACGCTGGAGAGCCCCAGGTCACCTGCGAAAATGCGGCGCAGGAAGTCGGGATAGCCGCTCCAGAAGCTGAGCTGATGGCCGATCAGCCGATAGTCCAGCAGATAGGCGACAAAGGTCAGCGCCAGCAGGGTGATAAGCAGCAGGTTGATGCGGCGCAAGGTGTATAGAAGCATGCTTACTCCCTGTGAGCCTGGTTGAAGGAGGTGCCGCCAAAGGGCATCAGCGTCAGCCCCTCGATGTCGCTGCGGCTGACCTGGGTACGCAAGGCGTGCGCCAGCGGGATCAGCGGCAGCTGTTCGTTGAGCAGGGTCTGGGCATAGTAGTAGTTACGCAGCCGGAACGAGAGCTGGGGCGTGGTGACCGCATCATCCAGCAACTGATCGAAGGCCGGGCTACACCAGCGGCTGTAGTTGTTGCCGCGCTCCACTGCCGAGCAGCTCAGCAGCTGGCGGAAGAAGTTGTCCGGATCGGCGTTATCGGCAATCCAGCCGGAGAGCAGACTGTCGTACTGCCCCTTGGTGAGGCGGCCTTCGATCACCGGCCACTCCCGTTGCACGATCTTGAGCTTGATCCCGACCTTGGCCAGATCGCTGCGGATCAGCTGGGCGGTCTTGACCGCATCCGGGTTGTAGGGGCGGGCGTCCGGTTGCACCAGCACCTGCATCTCGAACCCTTTCTCCAGACCCGCCTCCTTGAGCAGCTGGCGCGCCCGTTTCAGATCGGGTTTGCGCTCGGGCAGGCTGGGGTTGTACCCCCATGAGAGAGTCGGCAGCAGGCTGTTGGCGGGCAGGCCGGTATCGAAATAGACCGCCTGCAACAGGTTGTCGATGTTGATGGCGCTGGCAATGGCCTGACGCACCTTGACGTTGTTGAACGGCGGCTTGCGGGTATTGAGGGCCAAAAAGGCGACGTTCATCCCCGACTGGACCGAGAGGCTCAGCGCCGGATTTTGCTTGATCACCGAGAGCTGGCTGGCGGAAGGGGTGCTCATCACGTCGCACTCGCCGGTCAGCAGCTTGGCCAGCCGTTTGGCGGATTTGGGGGTGATGTCGTAGACCAGCTGTTCAATCTTGGCATCGCCACCCCAGTAGCCGGGATGGCGCAGATAGCGAATGAACTCGTTGTGGCGATACTCCTTGAAGCTGAACGGCCCGGTGCCGATGGGGCGGCTATCCAGCAGGGCTGGCGTGCCCGCCTGCAACATCTGCTCGGCGTATTCGGCGGAGAGGATCACCGCATAGTCGCTGGCCAGAGTGGCGAGGAAGGAGGCGTTCGGCTGGTTCAGCTCGAACACTACCGTCTGCGGCCCCTTCTTGCTCACCCGCTTGATCAGCAGATCTTGCCCCAGGCTGTAGAAGTAGGGGTAATCGCCCCCGGACACATTGTGATAGGGGTGCTGCTCGTCCAGCTGGCGGGCATAGGTGAAGACCACGTCATCGGCATTGAAAGTGCGGGTGGGCTTGAACCAGGGGGTATGGTGAAACGTCACCCCCTTGCGCAGGGTCAGGGTATAGGTGAGGCCATCCTCGCTGACATGCCAGTTGGTGGCGAGCGCTGGTTCCAGCGCCAGGGTGTTGGGGTTCACCTCCAGCAGGCGGTCGTAGAGCGGACGGGCACTGGCATCCAGTGTCACCCCGGAGTTGGAAACATGGGGATTGAAGGAGAGGGGGGATCCCTCAGCACAATAGATGAGTCCGGTTTTGGAGGCCTCGGGTTGCTTCTGGCAGCCGGTGACCAGCACCAGCAGACCCAGCAGCAAGGGTGTGAGCATTCTCATTGTTGAACCATGTTCTTATAGGGGTTTTGTACGCACGTTTTGATACAAATGTGCCAGCGCGAAGGCTGGCGTGTTGCTGGAGTCGGCATCAACCGCGCTCCTTCATTCTTGTTCTGCATCGTTATCGCCATCCAGCAGCTGATATTTGCGTAGCATGCCACGGAACTGGTGATAGCTTAAGGCCAGCAGTTGAGCGGCTTTGCGCTGATTATACTGGGATTGCTGCATCGCTTGCTTGAGTAAATTAATCTCGTACTCCGCCACCGCCTGCTTGAGATCGAGCGGCAAGGCGAGGGGGGATGCAGATTGTACCTCGCTTCGGTCCTCTTGCGCAGGTTGCGTGACCTGTGGTCGCCAGGGGGAATCAAACGGGTTGAGCACCAGGGTCGAGAGCGGCAGCTGGGGATTGCCCTGACGATAGATGCTGCGCTCCACCACGTTCTTCAGCTCTCTCACATTGCCCGGCCAGTGGTAATCCAGCAGCAACTGGGTCGCCTTGCGCGAGAAACCGGCAAACAGCGGATAGCCCAGCTCCCGGGTCATGCTGTGGGCGAAGTGCTCCGCCAGCATCAGGATATCTTCCCGCCGCTCCCGCAAGGGGGGGAGGGTGATCACATCAAACGCGAGCCGGTCGAGCAGATCGTGGCGAAACTGCCCCTTGTCGGCCAACGCAGGGAGATCCTCGTTGGTGGCGCAGACCAGTCGCACATCCACCTTGAGGGGCTTGGCCCCACCCACCCGCTCGAACTCGCCATACTCGATGACTCGCAGCAGCTTCTCCTGCACCCGGGCGCTGGTGGTGGCCAGCTCGTCAAGGAACAGGGTGCCGTCATCGGCCCGCTCGAAGCGGCCCTGATGGCGCTTGGCCGCGCCTGTAAACGATCCCGCTTCGTGACCGAACAGCTCGGTTTCCAGCAGGCTCTCGCTCAGGGTGGCGCAGTTGATGGTGACAAAGCTTTGATCCCAGCGCGCCGAGAGATAATGTAGGCGGTGGGCGATCAGCTCCTTGCCCGTCCCCCGCTCACCGATGATCAGCACGGGTTTGCGCAGCGGGGCGAGCCGTGAGGCCTGCTCAATGATCTCGAGAAATGCGTTGGATTCCCCCAGCAGGCTTTCCGTGGCCGTGGTCATAGTGATCCCTGTCAGTTGTAAAAGCTGGTCAATCTTACCAAAAGTTGGTGATTTTAATCATCTCTTGCGCGAGACATCTTGCAATTCGGCTATTCTGCCCCATATAAATCAACAAGTTAAATTTTGTTCCAGATTGGCACACAAGTTGCCATTGTCAATGGAGAAACAACGCCATGCCAGCCATGCCAATAACAGGAGTGCAATCATGAGTATTTTTTCCCGTCTGGCCGACATCATCAATTCCAACCTGACGGCCCTGCTCGACAAGGCAGAAGATCCCCAGAAGATGGTGCGCCTGATCATCCAGGAGATGGAGGACGAGCTGGTCAAGGAGCGCTCCAATCTGGCTCGCTTCCTCGCCAGCCAGAAAGAGATTGGCCGTCAGGTCGCCCGTCATCAGGAGCGGGTCGACGAGTGGCAAGCCAAGGCCGAGCTGGCCCTGACCAAAGGGCGTGAAGATCTGGCCCGCGCCGCCCTTATCGAGAAGAAGAAACAGACCGAGTTGTCAGAGACCCTCTACCGCGAGCAGCAGGCGGTAGACAGCGGTATCGAGAAGCTGGGTGAGGAGATCCGCCAGCTCGAAGCCAAGCTGGAAGATGCCCGCGCCCGTCAAAAGGCGATGGCCATTCGCACTGAAGCGGCCAGCAGCCGTCTCAATGTGCAGAGCCAGGTAGCCCGTGGCGAGAGCCAGGCGGTGGTGAGCAAGTTTGAGCGGATGGAGCGTCGCATCGACGAAATGGAAGCGCGCGCCGATCTGGGTCAGTCCGACAAGGCGCTGGCGCAGCAGTTTGCCGAGCTGGAAGTGGACGATCAGATAAGCCGCGAGTTGGAAGCCATGCGCCAGAAGCTGGGTCAGGGCGACAGCAAAAGCGAAGGCAAACAGGGGGAGTAACAGATGGAAGATCTGCTGGGCGTATTGATGGTTCCCATGGTGGTCTTCATGGTGGTGGTGGCTCCCATCTGGCTGGTGCTGCACTATCGTGCCAAGGGGCGGATTGGCGCCGGTCTTGCCGATAGCGAGCGGGAACAGCTGCAAGGGCTGCTGGCTCGCACCGAGAAGATGCAGGAGCGAGTAGGGGCGCTGGAGTCGATTCTGGATGCGGAAGTACCCGGTTGGAGAAACAAGGTATGAGCAGTGTCAGTCGTGAAGGGCGTAACCTTTATCGCGATCCCCAGCGTGGCAAGATAGCCGGGATCTGTGCCGGTTTGGCTGAGTATTTCGGGGTGGAGACCTGGATCGTGCGGCTGCTCGCCATCAGTGGCCTTATCTTCGCCGGTTTTATTACCTTCACCGCCTATATCGCTGCCTGGTTCTTGCTCGATAAAAAGCCGGTCACACTCTATTCGCAAGAGGATGCCGACTTTGCCGAGGTGCGGATGAAAGCGCGCAGCTGGCAGGCGGGGATCACCCCTCATCAGGCGCTGGGCCGTATCGCGCAGGAACTTGACGCGCTGGAGCCCAGAGTTCAGCGGATCGAGAAGCTGGTGACCTCCAGGGAGTTCACCCTGCAGCGGGAATTTCGCAAGCTGTAGTTCTTGCTGAAGCCCCCATGTCGATGGCGGCGCCTCCCGTGATGCGCCACCATCGACACCAGCTATCCAGATGCAACCACCAAGGGAGAACGGGTCAAGCCTTGATACTCAATAAACTGGAACAGAAGTTGACTCGCCTGCAACACAAGGCGAATGACGTGGTGAACCGGGTGCGGGATCGCCATATTCGGCTGGCGGTGACCGGCCTCTCTCGCAGCGGTAAAACCGCCTTTATCACGGCGCTGGTCAACCAGCTGGAACACGCGGCCATCGATGGCCGTTTGCCGTTGTGGGATGCCCTGCGTCAAGGGCGCATCCTCGGCGCCCGCCGGGTGCCGCAGCTCAATGCCCACATCCCCACCTTTGCCTACGAGCGTGGCCTCGACTCCCTGTTTGGCGATCCACCTGCCTGGCCCGAGCCCACCCGCGGCGTGGCCGAGGTGCGCCTCGAAATCCGCTATCGCACCCGTCACCCTCTGCGCAAGCATCTGGGGGAGATCTCCACCCTCTACGTGGATCTGGTGGACTACCCCGGGGAGTGGCTGCTCGACTTGCCGCTCCTTGAGATGAGCTACGAGCAGTGGAGCGAACAGGTGCGCGAGCAGCTTCGTCGCCCAGAGCTGCAGGCTCTTGCCGCCAGCTGGCTGACACCCGGGTGGCAGGTCGATCAGCGCTTCGAAGAGCGGCCGGTGGCTGAGCTTGCCGAGCGCTACACCGCCTATCTGCATGCCTGCAAACAGGAGCTGGGATTGCACCTTATTCAACCCGGTCGCTTCGTGTTGCCGGGGGAGTATGCCGGTGCCCCCATGCTGCAATTTGTCCCCTGGGTGTGGGAGATGCCTGACAGCGAGCCCGCCGATGGTACCCTCTACGCCACTCTCAGGCAGCGCTTCGAGCAGTACAAACAGCATCTGGTGCAGGGTTTTTATGAGCAGCACTTTGCCGGCTTTGATCGCCAGATCGTGCTGGTGGATTGCCTGCAGCCTCTCAACGCCGGGGCGGCCAGCTTTGGCGACATGCAGCAGGCCATCGCCCGCATCATGGAGAGCTTTGCCTACGGCAAGAGCAACTGGTGGCGGCGACTCTTCTCGCCCCGTATCGACAAGCTGCTGTTTGTGGCGAGCAAGGCCGATCACGTCACCCCCGAACAGCATGCGCCCATGGTCTCCCTGCTCCAGCATCTGGTACGCAGCGGCCGCGGTCAGGCCCGTTTTGAGGGGATCACCACCGAGTGTCTGGCGCTCGCCGCCATCAAGGCGACCGAGGTGGGCAAGGGGGTGGCCAATGGCCGCGAGTTCCCCGCCATCCGTGGCACCAGCCTGAGCGGTGAGCCGCTGCTGCTGTTCCCCGGGGAGGTGCCGCCCCATATTCCACCCGCGCAGTGGTGGAACAATCAGGGCTTTGATTTTCAGGCGTTTCGCCCCATGCCCATGAGCCCCCATCAGGCGCTGCCCCATATCCGGCTCGATGCGGCGCTGGAGTTTCTGCTCGGGGATCACCTCGAATAACGGTGTGCGGTCTTGGCACCTGAGCCGAAGGCTGCGCACAGGAGAACAATGCGATGAACGATCAGATAAAAGAGCGGCCGCCGCTGCAGGGCAAGGTGATCCTTGAGCCTGCCTTGACGGTGGCCAGTGGCGAGCGACCGCCCGCACCAGCCCAGCGGCTGGAGGAGGCGAGTTTCGAGCGTCTAGATGAGCTGGATGAGTTCACCGAGGTGGAGAGCGCCCTCGTCAGCAAACCGCGCCGCCGCCATCGGCTGCTGGCGTGGGGGCTGGGGGCAGTCGGTCTGCTCTCGTTGGGCCAGTATGGTGCCTTTCTTTACGATCAATTTCTCACCACCCCGCTCTGGGGCAGCGCCTGGCTGGCGGCCTCGGCGCTGGTCGCTGCGGGGACCGCCAGCGTGGTGGGGCGCGAGTGGCTGCGGCTGCGCACCCTCAAGCGGCGTCAGGATGTGCGCTCGCGAGCAGAAGATCTGCTGGCTCATCAGGGAGTCGGGCAGGGGCTGGCCTTTTGCGAAGGGTTGGCGGTCAAAAGTGGCGACAAGGGGCGCGAGGGGTATCAAACCTGGCTGGCCCAGCTCGATGAGAGCCACAGCGATCGGGAGGTGCTGACCCTCTACAGCCAGCTGGTATTGAGCGAACGCGACAAGCTGGCCCAGGCGCGGGTGGCCAAATGGTCGGGGGAGGCCGCTGTGCTGGTGGCGCTCAGCCCGCTCGCTACCGTCGACATGATGCTGATGCTGTGGCGCAACCTGCGGATGATCGAGGATATCGCCGATGTCTACGCCATCGAGCTCGGCTACTGGAGCCGCATACGTCTGATCCGTCAGGTGTTTCGCAACATGCTCTACGCCGGTGCTACCGAGCTGGTGACCGAGGTGGGGATGGACTTGCTGGGCGCCGAGTTTGCCGCCAAGCTCTCTGCCCGCGCGGCGCAAGGGGTGGGGGCCGGGCTGCTCACCGCCCGTCTTGGCCTGCGCACCATCGAAGCGTGCCGTCCGCTGCCCTGGTGTGCGGACGAAAAACCCAAACTCGGCGAGCTGCGCAAGCGGCTGATCGGCCAGCTGGCGGGGTATCTCAACAAATCCTGATAGCCCTGTCTGCACCTTGCTGCGATGACCCATGCCCCTGTCGTGCTCGCCAAGCCGCAGGGGCATGGTTTTAATCGGCAGATCATTGAGTTGGCAGCAGTGCCCGGTTTTGGCGAGACGCCCGTTTACGGTTAAGCTGGCAGTCAATCTTACCAATCACACTCATCGAACCAATCGGCAAGGATGCCCGATGAACTTTACCTTTCGCCAGATCCGCTATTTCGTTGCCGTGGCCGACAGTTTTTCAGTGAGCCGCGCCGCCGCCGAGCTGCATATCTCCCAGTCGGCGGTCACCAGCGCCATTCGCGAGCTGGAGACCGAGCTCGGCGCCCCGCTATTCGAGCGCAACCCGCGTGGCGTCACCCTCACCACTCAGGGCCACCAGTTTTTGCTCCACGCCCGCCGTATTCTCGGCGCCATGACCGAGGCGAGCCACTCCCTCAAAGCGGTGGCCCAGCAGGATCAGGGGCGACTCACCATCGGCGTGACCACCTTGGTGGCGGGTTACTACCTCTCAGAGGCGCTTGGCCGCTTTCGCCGTGCCTTTCCGGCGGTACAGATCGAGGTGAAGGAGGATGAACAGCCTTTTCTGGAGCACCAGATCGTCAATGGCGAGGTGGATGTGGGGATCCTGATGACCAACCGTACCATCCGACAAGAGGCGTTTGATACCGAATTGCTGACCCGTTCGCCGCTGCGGCTCTGGCTGGCCGCCAACCACCCGCTCTGCGCCGAGTCGACCCTCTCGCTCACCGCGCTGGGGGAGGAGCCGATGATCTCGCTGACCGCCGATCAGCTCGATCAGATCATCGGTGGCGGCCTGCGCCGCTACGGCATCTCCCCCCGTATCGTGCTGCGCACCGCGTCGGTGGAGGCTGTGCGCAGTCTGGTCGCCAGCCAGCTCGGGGTCGCCCTGTTGCCCGATTTTGCCTATCGCCCCTGGTCGCTGGAGCAGGAGCGGGTCGAGGCGCGCCCCATCAAGGAGCCCATTCCCGCCATCGATATCGGGCTGGTGTGGCGCCGTGGTTCTCGGCTGGATTGGACGGCGCGGGAATTTATCGATATTGCGCGGGATCAGAGCCGGTTGCGGGCCCGTCAGGCGCTCCCTCGCTAGCCATCTCTTGCGGGGTAGCCACCAAAAATCAGATTCATCTGCACTCGATATCGATTTAGCTGATACCTGAGCCATCAAAAATTGAAATATTCATCGTATTGCCACTCCCCTAAGCTCATTGCTGGTTAACAGGATGTTAACGCCCATGGTGGCGTTCCTTCACCTGATGCAAGTCAACACAATGCAAGGAGTGCATGATGAAATTGACCCCTCTGATGCTGGCTCTTGTTCCGGCGCTGCTGGCAGGCCAGACCCAGGCTGCCCCGACCGAGCTCGGCAAGGGTGAAGGCCAGCTCAATATCGTGGCCTGGGCTGGCTACGTTGAGCGTGGCGAGACCGACAAGAACTACGACTGGGTGACCGGATTCGAGAAAGAGACCGGTTGCAAGGTGAGCGTCAAGACGGCGGCCACCTCGGACGAGATGGTGGCGTTGATGAACGAGGGGGGCTTCGATCTGGTGACCGCCTCCGGCGATGCCAGTCTGCGTCTGATTGCCGGTGGCAAGGTGCAGGCGCTCAATCTGGCGCTCATCCCGAGCTACAGCAAGATTGATCCCCGGCTGCAAAATGCCCCTTGGCACACTGTGGATGGCAAGCACTACGGCGTGCCCTACCAGTGGGGCGGCAATATCCTGATGTACAACACCAAGGTGTTCCCCAAGGCACCGGACTCCTGGAACGTGGTGTTCGAGGAGCAGACCCTGGCGGATGGCAAGTCCAACAAGGGGCGGGTGCAGGCCTTTGACGGCCCGATCCACATCGCCGATGCCGCCCTCTATCTGATGACCCATCAGCCCGCCCTGGGCATCAAGGATCCTTACGAGCTGAACGAGGATCAGTACAAGGCCTCCCTCGATCTGCTGCGCAAGCAGCGCCAGCTGGTGGGACGCTACTGGCATGATGCCTTCGTCCAGATCGATGACTTCAAGAACGAAGGGGTGGTTGCGTCAGGCTCCTGGCCGTTCCAGGCCAATGCCCTGATCGCCGACAAGCAGCCCATCGCCACCACTGTGCCGAAAGAGGGAGTGACCGGTTGGGCCGATACCAGCATGGTGCACAGCGATGCCAAGAACCTCACCTGCGCTTACAAGTGGCTGGAACACTCCCTGAGCAACAAGCTGCAGGGGGATCTCGCCGCCTGGTTTGGCTCGGTGCCTGTGGTGCCTGCCGCCTGTGAGGGCAATGCCCTGCTGGGCCCGACCGGGTGCAAAACCAACGGTATCGACAACTTCGATCGGGTTCGCTTCTGGCGCACTCCGGTCTCCCAGTGCAAGAGCCAGGGAACTTGCGTGCCCTATTACCGCTGGGTTTCCGACTATATCGCCATTCTGGGCGGCCGCTAAGGTGGGGTGAGCAAGGTGGTCGGAACCGTTGCCACCTTGCCAACGGCAGGGGAGCTGCGCCTCCTCTGCACGACTGCCGAGAGCGGATAATCAAGCGGGCCGGACAGGAGTCCGGCCAATCCCAGTACAGACAAGGACGCCCCATGAACGCCGTACAATTTGACCGGGTCAGTCGCCACTATGGCGAGGTGAAGGCGGTTGACGACATCTCTTTCCAGATCCCTTCCGGGGAATTCTTTACCCTGCTGGGGCCGAGCGGTTCCGGCAAGACCACCTGCCTGCGGATGATCGCGGGCTTTGAGTACCCGAGCGAGGGGGAGATCCGCCTGTTTGGCGAACCCTGCTCCACCGTGCCCCCCTACGATCGCAACCTCAATACCGTGTTTCAGGACTACGCCCTGTTTCCCAACATGGATGTGCGCGACAACATCGGCTATGGCCTGATGCTCAAGGGGGTCGCCAAGGCACAGCGTTACCGCAAGGTGGACGAGATGCTGGAGCTGGTGCGACTGCCTGGGGTCGGCAAGCGCCGCCCAAGCCAGCTCTCCGGCGGCCAGCGCCAGCGCATCGCCATCGCCCGGGCGCTTATCAACCAGCCACGCATCCTGCTGCTGGACGAGCCGCTGGGGGCCCTCGATCTCAAGTTGCGCGAGCAGATGCAGCTTGAGCTCAAGGCGTTGCAACGCCAGTTGGGCATCACCTTTATCTTCGTCACCCACGATCAGCAGGAGGCGCTCTCAATGAGCGACCGGATCTGCATCTTCAGTCAGGGCAAGATCGAGCAGATTGCCGCCCCCGATACCATCTACGACGCTCCGGCGACGCCGTTTGTGGCCCGCTTCGTTGGCACCGTCAATCTGTTCGAAGGGGAGCAGGCCAGACGGCTGTGCGGCGACGGCAGCCAGATGATGGTGCGCCCGGAGCGGATCCGGCTCGCTGAGGCGGGTGCGCCGGGCTGGTCGGGAGAGATCCGCGAGGTGGAGTATCTGGGTCCCTTCGTCCGTTATCGGGTTGATCTCGGGGAGCAGCTCGAGATCATCGTCAACCACCCCAATGAGGGGCAGGCCCGTCTGGCCCGTGGCAGCAGGGTCAGCCTCAGCTGGCCGGAGCAGGCCATCCATCGCCTGAGCGGCGCCCATCAGGGGGCGCAGCCATGAGTGCCCCTCACAGTGCGAGTCTTGCCATGAACCATCAGCCCGAACCTGCCCGTTTCAGGCCGCTGCGGCGCCTCTCGACCCTGCTCTATGGTCGGCCCGGCCTGCTGCTGGCGATCCTGCTGGGGCCGCCGCTGATGTGGCTCGGCATCATCTATGTCGGCTCCTTGCTGATGCTGCTTTCCAACTCCCTGTTCGGGCTGGACGAGTTCAGCGGTCAGGTGCGCCACGAGCTGGGGCTGCAAAACTTCGTCGCCCTGCTGCGACCGGAGAATCTGGATGTGATCGGCCGCACCGTCGGCATGTCGCTGCTGGTGACCCTGGCCTGCGCCCTGCTCGGTTTTCCGGTTGCCTACTACATGGCACGCTACACCAGTGGCAAGACCCGGGCGCTGTTCTATGTGGGGATCATGCTGCCGCTCTGGTCCAGCTATCTGGTGCGGGTCTACGCCTGGAAGCTGATCTTGGCCAAGGAGGGGGTAGTGAGCTGGCTGGCGGACAGCATGGGGTTGGAGTGGCTGCTCGATGCCATCCTCTCCCTGCCGGTGATCGGTGGCCCGTCGCTCTCCTTCTCGCGGCTCGGCACCTTTATCGTGTTCGTCTATGTCTGGCTGCCCTTCATGATCCTGCCCATTCAGGCGGCGGTGGAGCGTATTCCGCGATCCCTGCTGGAGGCGAGCAGCGATCTGGGGGCGACACCCGCCCAGACCTTTCGCAACCTGATCCTGCCGCTGGCGTTGCCCGGTGTGGTGGCGGGCTCCATTTTCACCTTCTCGCTGACCCTAGGTGATTACATCATCCCCGGCATCATCGGCAACTCGACCATGTATATAGGTCAGGTGGTCTACATGCAGCAGGGAACGGCGGGCAATCTGCCCTTTGCCGCCGCCTTCTCGCTGGTGCCGATCCTTATCATCGCCATCTATCTGGCGATTGCGAAACGACTGGGGGCTTTTGATGCGCTTTGACCCTATCGCTTTGAACCGGCAGCAAGGAGGCCGTCATGTCAGCTAGCTCAATGAGCCGTCAGGGAGAGCGCCCTTCGGGCCTGCTCAAGTACGCCGCCATCGGCGGGCTTCTGTTCCTGCACTTTCCCATTCTGTTTATCTTCCTCTACGCCTTCACCAGCGAGAGCAAGAGTTACCAGTTTCCGCCCCCCGGGCTCACCCTCAAATGGTTCGAGGTGACCCTCAATCGCCCCGATGTGTGGCGTGCTATCCAGTTGTCGCTGGAGGTAGCGGGGCTGGCGACGCTGGCGGCCATGATCCTCGGCACCTTGGCGGCAGGGGCCATTGCCCGCAGCCGCTTCTTCGGTCAGGAGGTGGTGTCGCTGTTGCTGGTGTTGCCCATCGCGCTGCCCGGTATCGTCACCGGTATCGCGCTGCGCTCGGCCTACGGCTTGATGGAGATCCCGTTCAGCTTCTGGACCATCGTTATCGGCCACGCCACATTTTGTGTGGTGGTGGTCTACAACAATGCGCTGGCCCGTTTTCGCCGCACCAACCAGAGCCTCATCGAGGCGTCGATGGATCTCGGGGCCGACGGCTTCCAGACCCTGCGCTACGTGATCCTGCCCAATCTGGCCACGGCGCTGCTGGCGGGGGGCATGCTGGCCTTTGCCCTGAGTTTTGACGAAGTGATCGTCACCACCTTTACGGCGGGCCAGCAGACCACCCTGCCCATCTGGATGTATCAGGAGCTGATCCGTCCCCGTGACAGGCCGGTCACCAACGTGGTGGCCCTCATCATAGTGGCCTTCACCACTATCCCTATTTTGCTTGCCTACTACCTCACTCGCGACACCCATGATGTCGCTGGCAGTGGTAAATGATGACTCAACGCGTGCGCAAGGATGCAACCATGAAACTCTCTACCCAACTCTTGATTGATGGCCAGTTTGTGACCGGCGAGGGGCAGGCCGAACCCATTCTCAACCCGGCCAATGGCGAGCAGATCGCCGCCGTACCCGAAGCCTCGTTCGAACAGGTGAACCGGGCGGTGAACGGTGCCCAGCGCGCCTTCGCCCAGTGGAGCCGCACCACCCCGGCAAGCCGCAGCAACCTGCTGCTGCGTCTGGCGGATCTCGTCGAGCGCCACGCCGAGGAGTTTGCGGCGCTCGAATCCCTCAACTGCGGCAAACCCTATCTGGCTGTGCTCAATGACGAGCTGCCTGCGGTGGTGGACTGCTTCCGCTTCTTTGCCGGGGCGGCCCGCTGTCTGCAAGGGCCGCTGGCGGGGGAGTATCTCGAGGGGCACACCAGCATGATCCGCCGCGACCCCATAGGTGTTGTGGGCAGTATCGCCCCCTGGAACTACCCGCTGATGATGGCGGCCTGGAAGATGGCGCCGGTGCTGGCGGCGGGCAATACGGTGGTGCTCAAACCCTCCGAGCAGACCCCGCTCACCGCCTTGCGTCTTGCCGAACTGGCCAGCGAGATCTTCCCCCGCGGCGTTATCAACGTCATCTGCGGGCGGGGGGAAAGCGTGGGGGCACCGCTGGTGGAGCACCCGCTGGTACGGATGGTGTCGCTCACCGGCGATATCGCCACCGGCCAGAAGATCCTGCAAAGCGCCGCCCGCACCATGAAGCGCACCCACCTTGAGCTGGGGGGCAAGGCACCGGTGATCATCTTCGACGATGCTGATCTGGAGGCGGTGGTAGCGGGCATTCGCACCTTCGGCTTCTACAATGCAGGGCAAGATTGCACCGCCGCCTGCCGTATCTATGCCCAGGGCAAGATCTACGACAAGTTTGTCGCCGCCATGACCGATGCGGTGGCCTCCATCAAGGTGGGAAGTCAGTACGAGGAGGGTGTGGAGATGGGGCCGCTTATCTCGGACAGACAGCGCAACCGGGTCGCCAGCTTTGTCGAGCGGGCCCAGAGCAGCGGTCATGTGGAGGTGACGGCGGGGGGCAAGATCCGTCCCGGCAACGGCTTCTTCTTCGAGCCGACCCTGATTGTCGGGGCCCGGCAGGAGGATGAGATCGTGCGCCGCGAGGTGTTTGGCCCCGTGGTGTCGGTGACCCGTTTCAACGATGCCGAGCAGGTGGTGCAGTGGGCCAACGACTCGGACTATGGCCTCGCCTCGTCGGTCTGGACCAAGGATTTGAGCCTCGCCAGCAAGGTGGCCAGCCACTTGCAATATGGCTGCACCTGGATCAACACCCACTTCATGCTCACCTCCGAGATGCCCCACGGCGGCATGAAGATGTCGGGCTACGGCAAGGATCTCTCCCTCTATGCGCTGGAGGATTACACTGTGCCGCGCCATATCATGGTCAAGTTGTAGTGGGGATTGGTTAGCGGCTTGTCACAATTTATTTACAACTGTTTCAGGCAGTCGACTCATGGGTCGGCTGCTTTTTTTGTTGCCATTTCGTTACAGTGAAACCGTGATGAAACGGCAAGGCGCCTGATGTGGCGCCAGAGGATGGAACCGCTATGGCAACCTTCTACACCGCCCACCAGCCGGATGCTGACGGGGTGATCCACTACAGCAACGAGGAGCATGGTACCTGGCAGATCCTGATCGAACGTCAGTTCGCCGCTCTCGATGGCAAGGGGTGTAACGAGTATCTGGCCGGTCTCGACAGACTGGGGCTGCCCCGTGATCGCATCCCCCAGCTGGCCGAGATCAATGCCGTCTTGCAGCCTGCGACCGGCTGGTCGGTGGCGGCGGTGCCTGCGCTTATTTCGTTCGATCGCTTCTTCGCCCTGCTAGCCAACCGCCAGTTTCCGGTAGCGACCTTTATCCGGCGCCGGGACGAGCTCGACTACCTGCAAGAGCCGGATATCTTTCACGAGATCTTCGGCCACTGCGCCATGCTGACCAATCCGGCCTTTGCCCACTTCACCCACCTCTACGGTCAGTTGGGGCAGCAGGCGAGCAAGGAGCAGCGAGTTTTTCTGGCGCGGCTCTACTGGTTCACCGTGGAGTTTGGCCTCTTGGCGACGCCGGACGGGCTGCGTATCTACGGTGGCGGCATTCTCTCCTCCATTGGCGAGACCGCCTATGCCCTTTCCGGCAAGCCGCTGCTGCAACCCTTCGATCTACTGACTGTGCTGCGCACCCCCTATCGCATCGACATCATGCAGCCCACCTATTTTGTGCTGCCGAGTCTCGATCATCTCTACCAGCTGACCGGGGAGGAGATCATGGCTGCTCTGGCCGAGGCCAGTCGGCTTGGCCTCTATCCGCCGCGCTTTGAGGTTCCCGTTGGCAAACAGGCGAGCTGACCAAAAGCAAACAACCCTATTTCATTTTCATTAATTCAAGCAGGAGTAACCCATGTCCGAACTGGCCAGCCAGCAGTGTGAAGCGTGTCGCGCCGATGCCCCCAAGGTGAGCGATGAGGAGCTGCGCGAGCTGATGCAGCTTATTCCCGACTGGCAGCCGCTGGTGGAGGAGGGGGCGCTGCAACTGCGGCGAGAATTTACATTTCGCAACTTCAAGGAGGCGCTGGCGTTTACCAACCGCCTGGGGGAGCTGGCGGAAGCGGAGTTCCATCATCCGGCCATCCTGACCGAGTGGGGGAAGGTGACCGTCAGCTGGTGGACCCACAAGATCGGCGGATTACACCGCAACGACTTCATCATGGCTGCGCGTACAGACCAATTGCCCAGATAATCTGAGAACAGGTTGAGGCGGAGTATCCCCCTTCCTGCATTTCTGACCGAATGGGGGAAGGTGACCGTCAGCTGGTGGATGCATAAGATCGGCGGTTTGCATCGCAACGACTTCATCATGGCGGCGCGTACCGATCAGTTGCTCCGGTAATGGCGCCCCACACCAGCGTCATCGGTTGACCCGGGCCTGCCTGCGAAAGCGGGGCGGGCCCGCATTTTTATGGGCTGGCGCTCGCACTGGGGGGATCGAGACTGTATTATCCGCTCATTCATAGAGTTAGCTAGGAAGTGTGTCCCGAATGCGTCTTGAAGTCAGCTGTGAAGACCGCCTGGGCCTGACCCGGGAACTGCTCGACCGCCTGGTGGAGCACAATATCGATCTGCGCGGCATCGAAATCGATACCTCAGGCATCATCTATCTCAACTTTCCCGAGCTGGAGTTCAGTGATTTTCAGCATTTGATGCCGGAGATCCGCCGCATTCCCGGCGTCTACGACGTCAAGACCATCCCCTACATGCCTTCCGAGCGAGAGCATCACGAGATTGAGGCGTTGCTCAAGGCGCTGCCGGATCTGGTCTTCTCCCTCGACAGCAAGGGCAAGGTGACCCAGGCCAACCAGTCTGCCCTCACCACCCTCGGCTTGCCGGTGGAGGAGGTACGCGGCGTGGCGCTCGGTTCGCTGGTCAAGGGTTTCTCCTTCACCCGCTGGCTGGAGGCGAGCGAGATCAAGCCGCAGACCTGCAAGCTCAGTTTCAATGGCGAAGAGTATCTGGCAGATCTGATGCCGCTGTTCGTGGCAGAAGCCCGCGGCAAGCAGGCGCTGGCCGGGGCCGTGGTGGTGCTCAAATCTGCCCGTCGGGTCGGCCTGCACTTCAGCGCGCTTCATGCGGTGGAAGTGGGGGGCTTCGAGCATCTGCAGGCCGAGAGCCCCAAGATGAAAGAGGTGCTGTCGCAAGCGCGCAAACTGGCGATGCAGGACGCGCCGCTGTTGATTGTCGGTGAGACCGGTACCGGCAAGGAGCTGCTGGCCCGTGCCTGTCACGGGGCCAGCCTGCGCTCCAGCCACCCCTTTATGGCCCTCAACTGCGCTGCCATGCCCGATAACGTGGCCGAGAGCGAGCTGTTTGGTTATGCCCCCGGCGCCTTTGGCAACAACACCGAGGGCAAGCGCGGCGTGCTGGAGCTGGCGAGCGGCGGCACCCTGATGCTGGACGAGATCGGCGACATGTCTCCCCATCTGCAAACCAAGTTTTTGCGGGTGTTGCAGGATGGGGTATTCCGCCGGGTCGGTGACGAGCAGGAGGTGAAGGTCAACGTGCGTTTCATCTGCACTACCCAGAAGCAGTTGCTGGATCTGGTGCACGAAGGAACCTTCCGCGAGGATCTCTACTACCGTCTCAACGTGCTCAGTCTGGCGTTGCCCCCCCTGCGCGAGCGCAAGGCGGACATCATGGTGCTGGCCCAGCAGTTTGTCTCCCGCTTTGCCAGCGAGTTGCAGCGACCCCGTCCGCGCTTTACCCGCAACATGGCCGACTACCTGACCGCCTACCGCTGGCCGGGCAACGTGCGCCAGCTGCGCAACTGTCTCTACCGTGCCATGACCCTGCTGGAAGGGGATGAGCTGGGGCCCGAGCAGATCGACCTGCCGGTGGCGGCCGATACCATGCCGCTGATCGACGAGTGGTTTGAGGGGAATCTCGACGATGCGGTGAAGCGCTTCGAGAGCCAGCTGCTGGCCCGGCTCTATCCCGCCTTCCCGTCGACGCGCCAGCTGGCCAAACGCCTGGGCGTGTCGCATACCGCCATCGCCAACAAGCTGCGGGAATACGGCATCAGCAAGAAGTGATTTCCACCTTGCTGCCTGCCACCAGAGAGCCCGTTACCAGACGGGCTCTGCGTTTTCTTTACACGAACTCTGTAGTTGATGGCGGGGTGAGACTTGTCAGGCCAGTGTCAGCCAACTTACTATCTGGATTCATGTACCCGAACCGCAATGCCATAGCAGCGGTATTGTCAAGGCGACTACCTCCCGATCATGCTGTTACTCTTTTCCCCCCGTTTAACTGCCCGTCTGGCGCTCCTGTTGGTTGCGTTTGGCCTGCTGTTGCCCCGCGCGCTGGCGGAAACGGCCGCAGAGAGCCGGGCGACGGCGGTCAGGGAGCTGGTGCTCGATATCATGAGTTACACCCGCTGGCCCACCGAGCCTGCGGTACTGCGCATGTGCGTGGCGGCGCCGACCGAATATGCCGGCGCCCTCTTTACCATCGATCGTCAGGCCAATGGCCGTACCGTGCAGGTCCATCGTTACGAGGCGAGCGATCCGGCCATCAGCGATCACTGCGATGTGCTCTATCTGGGGGTACTCGACGAGCCGACCCGGATTGCGCTGTTTGCCCGCCTGCAGGGACACCCAGTGCTCAGCATCAGCGAATACAACCACGACTGTTCCACCAGCTCGGTGTTCTGCCTGCAGACCTCGCCGGACAGCGTGCGGGTGCGGTTTAAAGTGAACCTCGATGCCCTGGCCCTGAGCGGCGTGCGGGTGCATCCCGCGGTGCTCAAGCTGGCTCATGCCGACAAGGGGGTCCCATGAGACGACAGGTGAGCGCGGCTCCCCGCCGTCTGACCCTGCGTCAGAGCCTGGGGCGAACCCATCTGGTGGCCGCCATCACAGCCGTCAGCGTGGCGGGACTCTTTTTTACACTGGTGGCCCTACTGGTAGTGCGTTTTTACGCCGACCACAATTTGGAGCTGGTAGCCCGCGCCATCAGCTACAGCGCCGAGGCGGCGGTGGTGTTCCACGATGAGGAGGCGGCGAGCGAGGCGCTCAGTGGTATCGTTGCCAAGGAAGAGGTGGCCGAAGCCACTATCGTGCTGACCAATGGTCAGCTGCTTGCCAGTTGGGAACGCCCCAGAAGCAACCCGCTGGTGACGCTCGAAGACTATCTGGCCCAACTGCTGATGCCAGGGCCTGTCAAGCTCCCCATGCTGCGGGGTGGTGAGCAGATCGCCACCATCGAGCTGCGTGGCCACGGTGAATATCTGTTGCTGTTTTTGCTCTCGGCGCTGCTAGTGATGGTGGTTTGCCTGATGCTGAGCGCCATGGTGGCACTCTATGTGGCCGACCGGATGCAGGTCTCCATCACCGCACCGCTGCGCAAACTGGCACTTGTCGCCCACTCGGTACGCCGACAGCGCACCCTGGGGATGCGGGCGCCACCGGCCGATATCGTCGAGATTAACGAGCTGGGGGATGACTTCAACTCCCTGCTGGACGAGCTGCAAGCCTGGCAGGCCCAGCAGGCCCGCGAAAATGCCAGCCTGCTCCATCAGGCGACTCACGATGCCCTCACCGGACTGCCCAATCGCGCCCTGTTTGAAGCGCGGCTCGCGCAGGCCATCTCCCTCGGCGAGCAAGAGGGGTTTGCGCTGCTCTATCTCGACTGCGATCGTTTCAAGCAAATTAATGACACGTTGGGGCACAACGCCGGTGACGATGTGCTGATCGCGCTCTCAAGACGGGTGCAACATCAGTTGCGTCCGGATGATCTGGTGTTTCGCCTCGGTGGTGACGAGTTTGCGGTGCTGGTTGGTCCACTCCAGCGACAGCATGAGGTGGAAGAGGTGATTGGCCGCATCCAGCAGGCGATGAGCGAACCGGTGGCGCTGCGTGACGGTCGTCAGCTGGTGGCAGAGGTGAGTGTCGGCTTTGCCGTCTATCAGGCGGGCATGAGTGCCAGCGTGCTGTGTGATCAGGCCGATGCAGCCATGTATCTGGCGAAACGGGCGCGCCGCAGCGAACAGCAAACCATCGCCTGACTGGCAAGCATAACAACATAAACAAGGAGCAAACCATGAAGATCACCCACCTGTTGAAAGTGACCCTGCTGGGGTTGATGTTGTCACTGCTGGCCGGTTGCCAGAGTGCCCCCAAGGGGTTGACCCCGGAGCAGATCGCCGTGCTCAAGGAGCAGGGCTTTTATCTGACCGATGAGGGGTGGACGCTGGATCTGGCCAACCGGGTGCTGTTTGCCAACAACGTGGGGGCGCTCAATCCCCAGACTCGCCAATCCGTTGAAAAACTGGGTAAAACACTGCTTGGCGTAGGGTTGGACAAGGCGCGGGTGGATGGCCACACCGATAATACCGGCGAGAGCAGCTACAACCAGCAGCTCTCCCTGAAGCGGGCCCAGTCGGTGGCCGATGTGCTGGTCTCGGTCGGCATGAAGCCAGCCAATCTGGAGATCCATGGCCGTGGCGAGACCATGCCGCTGGCGGATAACAAGACCAGAGAGGGCCGGGCCGCCAACCGCCGGGTTGCCATCGTCATCAGCGATCAATAACCCTTTCATCGTTTCGTTACCCATAAAAAAAAAGAGCGCCCGATCGGCGCTCTTTTTGATCGCGACAGCTGGGGTCGCGAGGGCATGTGGGGCAGGGTTACTGCGCGCTATTTTGCCCGTTATTGTCGTGATGGCTGCGCAGGCGGATGTTGATCATCTCCACCACCAGCGAGAAGGCCATGGCGAAGTAGATGTAGCCCTTCGGAATATGCAGGTCCATCCCCTCGGCCATCAGGGCGAAACCGACCAGGGTGAGGAAGGAGAGGGCCAGCATCTTGATGGTGGGGTGGCTGTCGACGAAATCACCGATGGATTTGGCGGCAAACATCATGATGAAGACGGCGATCATGATGGCCAGCACCATCACCGGCACGTGATCGGCCATACCGACTGCGGTGATCACCGAGTCGAGGCTGAAGACGATATCGAGGATGGCGATCTGGATCAGGGTGCTGATAAAGCCCGAGGCCGCTTTGCTGACGCTCTCCGGCTCGGCCGCCCCTTCCAGGGTGACGTGGATCTCGTGAGCACTCTTGCCGATGAGGAACAGGCCCCCCAGCAGCAGGATCAGATCACGGCCGGAGATGGCTTCACCCAGCACGGTGAAGAGCGGATCGGTGAGGCGCATCACCCAGGCCAGCGAGAGCAGCAGCAGGATCCGGGTACCCATGGCGAGCCCCAGACCCAGAATGCGCGCTTTTTGACGCTGCGCCTCCGGCAGGCGACCTACCAGGATGGAGATAAAGATGATGTTGTCGATGCCCAGCACGATCTCGAGCAGGGTAAGGGTGGCGAGTGCGACCCAGGCAGAGGGATCAAGAACCCATTCCAGCATGATTGAACCTTGGTTGAAAATTGGTTGGAAAATTGAAGCAGCGCATTCTAGCAGGGGCGCCACTGCTTGTCCCAGAGGGGGGAAAAGATAAAAATGGTGACCATCGCAAGGGAGGCTGGCATGTTTCGATTAGGGTTCATTATTAATCCGGTTGCCGGGATTGGTGGCGCAGTGGGGCTCAAGGGCAGTGACGGCGTGGTGGATGAGGCGCTTGCTCGTGGTGCCGTGCCCAAGGCGCAGGATCGGGCGCGGCAAGCTCTGTTGCCACTGTGCGAGCTGAGCGTCCCGTTTGAACTGCTGACGGTAGCGGGAGAGATGGGGGAGGCGGTGGCCCGATCTCTGGGACTACCCTGTCGAGTCATCTATCAACCGGCCGGGGAGAGCTCCTCGGCCGATGATACCCGCCACGCCGCCGGGCTGATGCGCGAAGCCGGGGTCGATCTGCTGCTGTTTGCCGGTGGCGATGGCACGGCGCGGGATATCTGCGCCGCGGTGGGGGAGTCCTGCCATGTGCTCGGCATTCCCGCGGGGTGCAAGATCCACTCCGGCGTCTACGGGGTGACGCCCGCAGCCAGCGGGCGGGTGGTGGCGCGGATGATTGCTGGGGAATTGCTCAGCCTGATCGATGCCGAGGTGCGCGACATCGACGAGGAGGCGTTTCGCGCGGGCAAGGTGCGGGCCCGCCACTACGGCCAGCTGAAGGTGCCCGGTGATCTGCGTTATGTGCAGGCGGTCAAGCAGGGGGGAAAGGAGTCCGAAGAGCTGGTGTTGGCGGATCTCGCCGCCGGTGTGGTGGAGCAGATGGAGCCCGATACCCTCTATCTGATGGGCTCCGGCAGCACGGTGGCAGCCTGTATGGCAGAGCTCGGTCTGGAAAATACTTTGCTCGGTGTGGATCTGGTGGAAAATGGCCGACTTATCGGGCAGGATCTCAGCGCCGCCGAGATCCTGACCCGGATCCGCGGCCGTCGCTGCCGACTGATCATTACCCTGATCGGCGGACAGGGACATCTGTTCGGGCGCGGAAATCAGCAATTGAGTCCTGAGGTGATTCGGTGTGTCGGGCTGGAGAATATCCAGGTGCTGGCAACCAAAGCCAAGCTTGCCGCCCTTGCGGGCAGGCCGCTGCTGGTGGACACCGATGATCCCGAATTAAACCGGGCGTTGCGTGGTTATCTGCGAATAACCACGGGATACAAGGATCAGGTCATCTACCCGGTGGCCAACCCGGAATAGGACGCCAAGGACGCTGCTGGCCTGGCGCCAGAGAGCTGCAATCAACCGGATTGCGGTTCCATACCCCCGAATTTTTTGCCGCAAATGAGGCTGCGTTACATGACGATTCACGATTTTGAGCACAAGTTGTTGGGACTGATCGACAGCATGGTTGCCACCGCGACCGACGATGAGCTGTTTGCGGGGGGTTACCTGCGAGGTCATATCTCATTGGCCGTTGCCCGGGCCGAGCTGGAAGGCAAGACCCTGGTGCGGGACGTCAAGAGCTATGTGCTGCGCAGCCTCAACGAGGCGATCTTGCAAGGTGAGCTATCTGAAGAGGATGAAAAACTGGTGCAGGCGATGTGGAGTCGTTTGCAACAAGACGCAGAAGCTTGATCGGATACACAATTCAAACTGAAGTTTGAGTTTATTCTTCCCCTGAAGTTAGTGAAAGGTTAATAATAAGTTTCGCCTTTTGTTTCAGGGATTAAACTATGGCCTCCTCCTCACGCATTGCCAATAAACTGCCGCTCGAGATGCTCTATCACTGGGAGCGGCAGTGTCCTGATCGAACCTACCTGCGTCAAACCATCAACCGCGAATATGTCGATTTCACCTGGGGTGAAGTGGCCGATGAAGCGCGGCGGATGGTGACGGCCTTGCGTCACCTCGGTCTGGTGGCCGGTGACAAGGTGGCGCTGCTCTCCAAGAACTGCGCCCAGTGGTTTATCGCCGATCTGGCGATGCAGATGGGGCAGTATGTGAGCGTGCCCATCTACCCGACTGCCAACGTCGACACCATCGAATATGTGCTGCGCCACAGCGAGGCCAAGGCGATCTTCGTCGGCAAGCTGGATGACTGGAAGAGTCAGGAGCCTGGCGTACCTGCCGATCTGCTGCGCATCGCCTTCCCCTACGACACCATGCCGGCCAGCCACCAGTGGGATGACCTGCTGGAGGCGCATGAGCCGATCCCTGACAGCCCGGTGCAGGCCCCTGACTCCCTGCTGAGTCTGGTCTACACCTCCGGCAGTACCGGCAAGCCGAAAGGGGCCATGCTGAGCGTTGAGCGTTACGCCTGGTCGTGCGAGAAGCTGGTGGAGACGGTGAGCCTGAGCCAGGCCGATCGGGGCTTCTCCTACCTGCCGCTGGCCCACATTACAGAGCGGGTCTACATCTACGGCGGCAGCCTCTATGGCGGCGCTACCATCGCCTTTCCCGAATCCCTCGACACCTTTATCGAAGATGTCAAACGCTGCCGTCCCACCGTCTTTATCTCGGTGCCACGGCTGTGGGCCATGTTCCGCATCAAGATCCACGAGAAGCTGCCCCAGAACAAACTGGAGTTGCTGCTCAAGATCCCGCTTATCTCCGGCCTGATCAAACGCAAGCTGCAAAAGGGGCTTGGGCTGGATCAGGCCCGGGTGTTGGGCTGCGGTTCTGCGCCTGTCTCCCCTGCGCTGCTTGAGTGGTATCTGAGCATCGGCCTCAAGGTGACTGAAGCCTGGGGTATGACCGAGAACCACGCCTACTCCACCATCAATTACCCGTTCCGCGCCGACAAGATCGGCACCGTCGGCAAGGCGGGGATCGGGGTGACCATCAAGATCTCCGAGGAGGGGGAGATCCTCTGCCGCTGCGAAGGGATGATGCTGGGTTACTACAAGGATCCCGAGCACAGCGCCGAGGCCATCGATGCCGAGGGGTGGCTCCACACCGGCGACATGGGCAAGCTGGACCGGGAGGGTTACCTCACCATCACCGGCCGGATGAAGGATGTGTTCAAGACCGCCAAGGGCAAGTATGTGGCGCCGGTGCCCATCGAGGGACTGCTGGGGCAGGAGCCCATTATCGAACAGCTCTGCGTGATTGGTTACGGCATGCCCCAGCCCATTGCGCTGGTGCAACTGGCCGAGAGCGCCATGAAGGGCAATCGGGAGGAGGTCAACGCCAGGCTGGAAGCGGCGCGGGTTCGGGTCAACGATCAGCTGGAATCTCATGCCAAAATTCGCGGCATTCTGGTGGTGAAAACCCCTTGGAATATCGAGAACGGCGTGCTGACCCCCACCATGAAGATCAAGCGTCACCTGCTGGAGCAAAAGTACGCCCAGGTCGGGGATCGCTGGCCCTCATCCCAGGTGGTGGTGTGGGAGGAGTAAATCCCGTCTTTCCATAGCGCAACAAACAACAACGGCCCTTGATGGGCCGTTGTTGTGTTTGAGGCATATCACTCGCCGCTGTTTTGTCGGCGAGTAAAAGCGCGCCCGGTTAGATCTGCGCCAGCGCGGTGGCCAGATCGGCGATCAGATCGTCCGCATCTTCCACCCCGATGCTGAAGCGGATGAGGTCGTCGTTGACCCCGGCGGCGAGGCGGCTCGCCTCGTCCATGGCGGCGTGGGTGGTGCTGGCTGGATGGCAAGCGAGACTCTCGAGATCCCCCAGACTCACCGCCTGCACGAACAGTTGCAGGTTATCGAGCAGGGTGGCGCAGCGCTCAAACCCGCCTTCAAGTTCAATACTCACCATGCCGCCAAAGCCGCTGGCGAAGGCGCTGAGAGCATCGTGGCCCGGATGGTTGGCAAGCCCCGGGTAGATCACCCTCTTCACCGCCGGATGTGCCGCCAGAAACTCGGCCACTTTCTGGGCATTGTGCAGGTGGGCATCCATCCGCAGCGGCAGGGTCTTGACCCCGCGTTGCAGCAGGTAGGCCTCCTGCGGGCCGATGGGGGAGCCGATATGCTTGAGGGCCACGGTGCGGATCGACTTCATCAGGGCGTGAGAGCCCGCCACCACCCCGGCGATGATGTCGCCGTGGCCGCCCAGATATTTGGTGCCGCTGTGCATCACCACATCGACCCCGAGTTCCAGCGGACGCAGTAGGTAGGGGGTGAGGAAGGTGTTGTCACATACCGTAATGGCGCCCACCTTGCGGGCCGCTTCCACCACCAGCCGCGGATCCACCACCTTGAGGGTGGGGTTGGTCAGGGTTTCGAACAGTACCACCTTGGTAGCAGGGCGGATGTTGGCCAGCAGATCCCGATCGCTCTCGTAAGCGGTGATCTTGATACCGGCGCGGCTGAAGGTCTGCTTGAGGAACGCATCGGTGCCGCCGTAGAGCGGGCCGATATAAGCCACCTCATCGCCGCTGTCGGCCAGGGCATACATGATGGCGCTTACCGCCGCCATGCCGCTCGCCACCACCAGCGCTTCGTCAGCCCCTTCCAGCGCCGCCAGCTTCTGCTCCAGCTCGGCGGTGGTGGGGTTGCCAAAGCGGCTGTAGATAAAGCCGGGGGCCTGACCTGCGAAACGATCCTTGCCCGCTTGAGCGTTGAAGTAGCTGAAGGTGCTGCTCTGGTAGAGCGGGGTGGTGAGGGCGCCGGTCTGTGGGTCGATCCGCTGGCCGCTATGTACGCTCATGGTCTTGAATTTCATCGTGTTGCTCCGTGATGGCCAGGCTCTGGCCATGACTTGTTTTGTTGTTCGTTGCTTGTTGTTTTTGTCAGTGCGGGTATGTGCATGCTGCTTGTGGCTTATGCATATACCCGCCTGCGCATCTTTGCGTTGCTCAGGCCGGTATCGCTTCGCTTTCAGTGCGCGGGAGGCGAGCGGGTTCCCCATAGTGACGGGCCGCCACATCCGGGTGGGAGCGCAGCCGCCCTTTCAGCACGTTCTCCCCCACCTGATAGAAGAGCGGATTGGTCGGGTCACTCTCCGGCCCTTGCGCCTGCGCTGCCAGCGCGGGGGAGAGGGTGAGCAGTGGCACGGTGGCATCGAGCCGCGCCGCCATAAAGAAGGCGCAGGAGAGGCGCGATACGCCGGGCGGCGGGCTTACTACCCGATGCAGGGTCGCCTTGAGATAGCCGTTGGAGGCCAGTTCCAGCAGCTCGCCGATATTGACCACCAGTGCTCCCGGCAGGGGCAGCGCGGAGATCCAGCCGTTGGCCGTCTCGACCTCAAGCCCCGAATGATTGTCCTGCATCACCAGCGTCAGGTAGCCGGGATCCTTGTGGGCGCCGACCCCCTGACTGCTGCCGCCCGCCTCTTGCCCCGGGTAGTGAATCAGCTTCATGTGCTGGTAGGGTGCGCCGCGGATGCTGTCGTCAAACACGTTGGCCGGTTGCTCCAGCACTTCGGCAAAAGCGGCCAGCAGGGTGAGGGTGATGTCGCTCAGCCGATCCTGCCACGCCAACAGATGGTCTTTCATCTCTGGCAGGGCGATTGGCCACTGGTTGGGGCCGATCAGCCGCTGCCAGGGTTCACGGATCAGGGCTGCAGGCAGAGCCTGCGCCTCGTTCATGATATCGAACTGCTCCCGCAGGTCCGGCCGCGCTCGGGTGAGCTCGGCACCGACCCGGTTATAGCCGCGAAAGTGGGGGCTGTTGACCATCTGCACCGCCATCTTCTCCTGCTCCGGCAGAGCAAAGAAGCGCTCTGCCAGCGCCAGAGTCTCTAGCATCTCAATCTTGCTCAAGCCGTGGCCGACCAGATAGAAAAAGCCCACATCGCGGGCGGCCGCGGCCAGCCGGGCCAGCATAGGGCGACGCACCTCGGGTGCCCCGTTGAGGGCAGCCAGATCGATGATCGGCAGTGGTGAATGTTCCATGTGCACCTCCTCACTCTTTCGTTATCTCTGGCGCCATCTCTTCTGCTGCCTCTGGTGCGGGCAGGCTTGATGAGCGGCAAACGGGATGGCGCGACAGTGTGGCGGTATGCGCTTGCGGTGTGGCGCGATCTGGAATGAAGGGGATGCTACTGTTCGGTGTTATAAGACGGAAACAACAAATTATTCTTAGTTATATACAAAATTCGAAATGGAATTCGGTGTGTAATGGGCTGGCTGCTTTTTGCTCAGCCATTAAGGGCGGAATGGGGAATGATGGGAAGGAGAGTGATAACCAGAGGCATGCTGCAAGCGGTAAAAATGACCAAAACAGAAAATGGCCAAAACAGCAGGGAGGCGGATGCCTCCCTTCTGGTTGAGCGGGTGTTCACCTGACCGGGTGCGCAGGCGAGTGACCGCGCATTCTGGCCTTAACCGGTTGCGGGCTCTCAGTAACCCAGGGTAAAACGCTGGCGCTGGTGAGCCGGTTTTTCCGCCTCGTTCAGCACACCGTCAGCCAGATCACCGGCGGTGATCCCGGCAGGCTGTTCGCCGCTGAACAGCACCTGATCGCCACCAATCCGATAGCCGCCGCGCTTCTCGCCCGGTTCGAGGAACACCGGGGGAGAGACAAAGCGCCAGTCGAGGGTGGTTTCACGACGCAGGGCGGTGAGACCGTCGCGGGCCGCCAGCGCCCCCTGTTTCCACTCGGCCGGAAACTCAGGGGTATCCACCAGTTGCACGCCGGGGGCAACCTCCAGACTGCCGGCGCCACCTACTACCAGCAGCCAGCTGTTGGCCGCTTTGGCTGCTGCGACGATCGCGTTGGCGCCCTTGAGGTACTGGTCGTAGATATCCGGTGTGGTCCAGCCCGGGTTGTAGGCGCTGATCACCCGATCGTGCCCCTTGAGCACCTCGGCCAATGCCTGCGGGTTTTGGGCATCCACCGCCACGGCTGTGACCTGCGGATGGGCGGCCACCTTGCTGATATCGCGGACGATGGCGGTGACGTGATGGCCGCGGCTGATGGCCTCGTTCAGGATGGCTGAACCGACAAAACCGCTGGCACCGATCAGGGCAATCTTCATGGGGAACTCTCCTTCACTGTTGGAATGGGGCTATCCTACGCCGCCATTTATGATTTAATAATCACCTCAAAAATGCATTCACTTATAAGCTGGATTTAATAATGGAACAGCTCAGACGTTACGCCATCTTCGCCGCCGTGGTGGAAGCGGGCAGCATGACAGGGGCGGCCAAATCCCTTGGCATGACCCCCTCCGCCGTCAGTCAGCATATCAGCCAGCTCGAAAGCCTGCTCGGACTGCCCCTGCTCCATCGCTCCACCCGTCGTCTCAGTCTGACCGAGGCGGGAGAGGTGGTGTGGCAAGGGTGTCGGGCGTTGCAGCAGACTCTGAGCGAGACCGAGCTGCGCCTCTCGGAGGTGCGCGACGCCCTGCTCGGGGAAGTGCGGATCACCGCCCCGGTGGGGATGGCGGGCCAGCCGCTGGCGCTGGCCCTCTCGCCGCTGTTGCAGGCCCATCCCGGCCTCACCATCCAGATCATCGCCGACGACGAGAAACGGGATCTCATTGCCGAGCGGATCGACGTGGCGCTGCGGGTCGGCACCTTGCCTGACTCGACCCTGGTGGCCCGCAAACTGGGGCAGACCCGGATGCTGCTCTGCGCTGCGCCCGCCTATCTGGCGCGCAAGGGGACGCCGCGCACACCCGCCGATCTGGCCACCCACGACTGGCTCTGCGGCGACATGCTGGGCAACGGTTTGCTGCTGCTTGACGAGAAGGGGGGCGAGCACAGGGTGAGGTTCAAGGCCAAGGTGCTCTGCAATAACGTGTTGCCCCTGCGCCAGTTTGCGCTGGCGGGGCAGGGGATCTCGCTGCAACCGGAGGGAGAAATTGGCGAGGATCTGGCGCAGGGGCGTCTGCTCGAACTGTTGCCCGGTTTTCGGGTGGCGCCGATGGAGATCCACGCCATCACGCCGCAGCGGGAGATCCCGGAGAAGGTGCGACGGGTGGTGGAGGCGCTGCGCAGCTACTTCGGCACGACGATGTCGTCATGAGCTGCGCCTTAATGGTTGAGAAAAGGCCCCCGATTATCCTGAAGGGGAATTATCCATAAGGCGGTTTGTCGAGAAGAGCGATAGCCCGGATGAGGAGATGGGCATGCTTGACTGTTAAGCATACTTAAAACGAACTGACGGCCCGCACCTGATCTTTGAGCCAATTAAGCCCGGTATCCTGACCGGAGCTCTTGTGCCAACTCATGTAGACGGGGCAATCCTCCGAGAGCCAGGGGAGGGGATAGCTGGCCAGATCCAGCGCTTGCCCCAGCTTCTCCATATGCCACTGGCTGGCGACGCAGAGCCAGTCGGTACGACTCACCAGATGAAGGGCGGTGAGCAGGGAGTCGCTCTCGTAGGCAATCTGGCGCGGCGGCAGCGGCGCCTTGGTCAGGGTGTTGAGCAGCAAGCTGTCGAGCCGCCTGGTTTGCAATACCACATGCTTTTCGTTGAAGAAGGTGGCCATGTCGGGGGCTTGGCGGATCCTGGGGTGATCCTTGCGGCAGGCGATGCGCAGGGCCTGGGACATGATCTGCTCGTTTTCGATCCCCTGCTCTGCCATCGGCTTGGTGGCCAGCACCAGATCAACGCTGTGCAGATAGAGGCTGTTCTGGCGCAGGGCTTCGTCCTGCACCTGGGTGTTCCACTCCAGCTGACAGTTGGGGGCTTGGGTCTGCAACAGGTTGTTGAGCTCCGGCAGGAAGAAGATATCGATATCGGGCACCCCCGCGATGCGAAAGGTGCGCCGACTGGTCTGGGGATCAAAGAGATCGGTGCGCTGCAGGCTGCGCTCCATGTCGTGCAGCGGCACCATGATCTCGTGGTGCAGACTGAGCGCTCGCGCCGTGGGGGTGATGCCGCGTCCCTGGCGGACAAACAGCGGCTCGCCCACCAGGGTGGTCAGGCGGCTGATGGCCTGGCTGATGGCCGAGGGGGTCATCTCCATCATCTCGGCGGCCGTGGTGACACCACCATAGCGGATCACCGCATCGAGGACGCGAAAGAGATTGAGATCGACTTGAGACATGGTGGCTACCGTTAAGCATGATTAAACAGTTAACATACTGAACAGCCTCTTGTCCGGCCAGTATTCCCTGCGATAACTGTGATGTTTCCCTCTCTATTCGTCACCTTTCATCTTGCCGCGAATGCGATCGAGCCTGTTTTGCAGCCATGCTTGAGCCCGGCAGGTGGCCCGCGGCATAGAGTAGCGCGACCAGCAGCAAGCCGCCCAGAAAGAGCCAGCGAGCGCTTCCCCAATGGCCGCTGTCCGTCATCAGGGCCGCCAGCAACAGGGGGCCAAGCAGCTGACCGAAGTTGGCGAGCTGGACAAAAAAGCCCTGCACGATGGCCAGTTGCACCGGCCCCTGACTCACTCCCTGCGCGGACGAGAGGATCGCCGGCGGCGCCATGCCACCCGAAAGGGAGAGGACGAGGCAGAGTCCATAGGCCCACCACGGCGACAGGCCGGGCCAGAAGGCGAGCATGCCGCACAGTGCCATCAGGCCCAGTGCCCAGCTGATGAGCCGATCTCGTGCCACGCCCCGGCGCAGCAGCCATGCCCCCATCAGGTTGCCGGGAATATTGGCGACCACCGCCAGCGCCGAAAGCAGGGCGATCTGGCTTTGGCCAATCCCGGGGCTGCCTTGCAACATGGTTGGCAGCCAGACAAAGAGCGCCCAGAGCATCAGGCTGTAGAGCGTGAACGCCAACCCGTAGCGCCAGAGTGCCTTCTGCCGGAGCACCGTCAGTTGGCGTAGCGGGTGGCCCGAGTTGATCGAGTTTTGGGATGCCCAGACCCGCAGTTTATCTGCCGAGCGACTGGCGAGCAGAAGCAGCAGGGCAGAGAGTTGCGGGATCATCAGGATCAGCCAGGCAAGTCGCCAGCCACCTTGCGCCGTGAGCCAGGGGGTGAGCAGCATACCCGCCGCCGCCCCGAGAGGCAGGTTGACCGCCCACAGGCTCAAGGCCAGCCGTTTATCCTCCTCCCGGGTCACCGCCACGATAAAGGCGGGCATAGCCACCGAGACCAGCAAAAAGCCAATCCCCTCGACAATGCGCGACAGCAGCATCATGGCCAGCCCGGTGGCGGGTAGTGCCAACGCCCCGCCTGTGACGATAACCAGTAGCCCGACAACCCCGGTTTGCCGTCCACTCCAGCGAGTCAGCAGCAGGCCGAGAAAGAGGCTGAAGAGGATCGCCAGCGTATTGAAAGCTGAGGCGAGATAGCTGGCTTCGACCAGTGTCAGCCCCAGCTCGCTGCGCAGTATGCCGAGTACGGCGGGCACTTTGCCAAGGCAGAGAGCGCCGCTGGCACCGGCAAAAATGGCGAGGAAGACCAGAGGCCAGCGCGTGCTTTGTGGCTGGTGGCCAGCGAGCGTGCTCATGGCCGATATTGGCCGTTGCGCAGCCACTCATCGTTGAGCTGACCAAATTCGCCGCGCTGATAGGCATGCAGCCGATCTGCAATGGCGTCGTGGCTGTTCATGACGAAGGGGCCATGTTTGACCAGGGGTTCATTGAGCGCCTGGCCTGAGAGCAGCACGAAGTGGCAGGGCTCGGTGGCCTCAAGCTGCAGAGCCACCGCCTCGCCGCCATCGGCAGGCAGGCTGACACCCATCCCGTGACCTGCCGGGATGAGGTGCCGCTCTCCCTCCGCCAGCAGGGTCAGCGATCCGGTCAGGGGATAGATCATGGCATTCCAGCCTGCCGCCAGCAGATGGGTGAAGCGGCTGCCGGGCGCGCAATGGCCATCGAGCAGGGTAAAGGGTTGGGGTAGTTCTGCCGAGTGTGGTGCCGTTATCCAGTTGCTGTGGCCTGCGACCACCCGTACTCGCACCCCTTCGCCATGAAACTCGGGGATGGTGGCTGCGGCTGCGTGGACGGCAAAAGGCGACATCATCTTTTGACGGGCAGGCAGGTTGACGAAGATCTGCAGGGCGTGGACATAGGGCGATTCCCCCTCCGGCTGCTCGGTATGCACGGCCCCGCGCCCGGCCGCCAGCCAGTGGATCGCGCCCGGTTCGATGGGGCCCTGATTGCCGAGGGAGTCGTAGTTGACGTGGGGGCTCGTCGAATCCTCGAACAGATAGGTGACGGCAGAGATCCCGGCGTGGGGATGGGGCTCGAAGGTGGGGGCGGTCATCTGGAAGTGATCCACCATCACCACGGGGTCTATCAGACCGTTGAAAAAGTGTTCGCCAAAATGGCTGGCTGCAAAGCCGCTGCCAATGCGCAGCGGTTGGCCCTTGACGGGGGTGGAGAGAGTCAGGCGTCTGGTCATCGATATAACCTCTTGAAGACAAAAGATGCCTTCGGTCATCTGACCGAAGGCGGGGCGAGTTACGACTTCTTGGCACCCTCTTGCATCTGCCACACCAGGGTGGCGAAAGGCATGTCGAGGGCGCTGTAGACATCGTGCGCCTTGGGGTCGACGTTGCTGCGCAGCATCTCGACCGCAGCGGAGGCGTAGTCGGTGACCGGGATACCGGCCCCCAGCAAGCGTTGCAGCCCAGTGGTGCGCTTGGCTTCGTTGAAGGTGCCGGAGGCATCGAGCACCACCCGGGCATCATAGCCAGCAGCCTTGGCAGAGAGGGCCGGGAAGCTGGCGCAGATCTCGAGGGATACCCCGGCGATGATCAGCTGTTTGCGGCCGGTCTTCTCAATGGCGGCGCGCACGGCGGGATCGTCCCAGGCGTTGATGACGGTGCGGTTGATCACTTTCACATCCGGCAGGGCACTGGTCAGTTCGGGCATGGTGGGGCCCCACATGCCATCGGGCATGGTAGCGGTCACGATCACCGGCACGCCGAGGGCGCGGGCGGCGTTGGCCAGCGCCACCACGTTGTGCTTGAGCTCGCCCACCGTGGTGTCGCGCACGCCGCTGAGCAAGCCGACCTGATGGTCGACCAGCAGCAGTACTGCATTGTCTCGGGAGAGCATCTCCAGATAGCGGTTGGGTGATACGGTCGGATGGCTGGCAGCCTCGGCGGCCATGGCCGGTGCCGCTGTGGTGGCCAGCGTGGCGGTCAGGGTCGCCAGACCGAGCAGGGTGGCAGAGCAGATTTGTCGCAGTTTCATGGTGAACTCCTTGTGATATCGGAACAGTCAAACGGACCTTGCTGGTGGGGCGGATTGCCCGTGCAGCAACCGTCTGATGGGGACAGGGCCATTATGATGGCTGCAAAAATGGCGACAATCTGGTGAAATAGGTTCTTATCGTTCTATTGCTGGAACGATGTGAATGCACCTCACCCTGACCAAGGCTGCCCGATGACACCACTGGAACTTGATTTGAATGATCTCTATCTCTTCACCCATGTGGTGCAGCGACAGGGATTCACTGCCGCCGCGCGGGCGCTTGGCGTGCCCAAGTCGCGGATCTCGCGCCGGATCCGGCTGCTGGAGGAGCGGCTGGATACCCGGCTGCTGCAACGTACCTCGCGCCAACTCAGCCTGACCGATGCCGGTGAGGTGCTCTATCGCCACTGTCAGGCGATGCTGGCCGAGGCGCAGGCGGGAGAGGCGGCTGTGCTGCAACGGCAGCAGGAGCCGAGCGGTCTGGTGCGGATCAGCGTGCCCATTACCATGGCCGATGCGCTGCTTGCCCGCTTGCTGCCCGCTTTCATGGCCCAATACCCCAAGGTGAGGCTCGCCGTGCAAGCCAGCAATCGGCAGGTGGATCTCCTGGAGGAGGGGCTGGATGTGGTGATCCGCGGGGTGGCCTTTGAGCAGCCCCCCTCCAGTTTGGTGCAGGTGCCGCTCTGTACGGTGCAGTGGGGCGTGCTGGCGACCCCGGCGTGGCTCTCGCGCCACAATGCGCTGGCGCATCCACGCCAGCTGGAAGGAGAGGATGCCCTGCTCTTCAGCTCGCTGGAGCGTCAGGCCGATCTGTTGCGGCTGCGGCACGACAGTGGGGAGAGTGAGGAGGTGGCGGTCAATGTGCTGCTGCGCAGCGACAATGTGCAAACCCTCAAACAGGCGGCGCTGGCGGGGCTCGGGATGGTGGGCTTGCCACTTTACGCCTGCGTGAGTGAGTTGGCGGATGGGCGGCTGCAACAACTGCTGCCCGAGTGGCGTCCCAAAGATGGCAAGCTGGTGATGCTCTATCCCGCGCGGCGCGGTCTGTCACCGGCGGTCAGGGCCCTCATCGACTTTATCAAGGCGCAGTTGCCTGCACTGCTGGCAGAGGTCGGTCAGCCACGCTGAGGAGGGCTATCCCTCCATCTTGCGGCGAATGCGCTCGAACAGGCTCTGCAGGCAGGCTTGATCCCGATCGGCGGCCCGCACCGCGCCGTACATATGGCGACGGATACCGCTGCCGAGGGGGCGGGCGCAGAGCATCCCCTGTCTGACAAACTCGTCGCTGGCCCAGCGTGGCAAGGCGGCGACGCCGAGGCCGGCGGCGGCCATCTGCAGCATCACCGAGGTGTTGTCCACCGGCTTGCAGCGGGCGGGCTCCACCCCGGCGGGTTGCAAAAAGCGGCTGAAGATATCCATGCGGCTGCGCTCCACCGGATAGACCAGCAGCACCTCCGCCCCCAGATCGCCCGGCTCGATGCGACTCTGGTGGCAGAGGGGATGATCCGGCGCCATCACCAGAGTCAGATCGAAGGCAAACAGCGGCTCGAAGTGGAGATCGCCGCGGGCCTGCACATCCGAGGTGAGCAGCAGATCGAGCTGGCCGCCTAGCAGGGCATTGATGGCATCAAAGCCCGGCACCGACTCCACCTCCAGATCCACCCCAGGCCACTGGCGGCGAAAATCTGGCAATAGCGGCAGCAGCCACTGGATGCAGCTGTGGCAATCGAGCGCCAGATGCAGCCTGCCCGCATCGCCGCTCTGCAAGGCCTGCAACTGCTTCTCGGTCTGGGCCAGGGCGGGCAGTACCTGACGGGCGAGGGCGAGCAGTTGGCTGCCGGCTGCGGTCAGCACCAGCGGGCGGCTTTTGCGCAGGTAGAGCTCCAGATTGAGGCGGGTCTCCAGCTCTTTGAGCTGGTGGGAGAGGGCGGACTGGGTAAGGTTGAGGGTCAGCGCCGCACCGGCCAGCGAGCCCTGCTCGGCCAGCGCGGTCAATGTTTTCAAGTGTTTGATCTCTATCCCTGCATTGCTTGGCACTGCCATAAGATGGCTCCTTGTGAGATTGCGTATGGCGCTGAGGATGCGGTCGGCGGTGGCCTGTTGCGCTTCTTGACTCCGGCACCTCTTGCACCTGTAAACATCGGCCTCTGTATCCTCGCGGTGAACCTGATTGGCGGTCAGTTGAGGATTATTTGAGAGCCACTTGAAGAGGATTCAATAGCCAGCGTCACCTTATCTTGTCATTTTGGATGTGTAAACATCTGGATGGCTAAATCATCCAGTTTCCCATCAGATGAATGAGCATAAGGAAATGAACCTATGACACGAGCACACACCCTGGGCTTCCCCCGTATCGGCGCCAAGCGCGAGCTGAAATTTGCCCTCGAATCCTACTGGCGTGGCGAGACCACTCAGGCCGAACTCGTTGCCGTGGGCAAGACGCTGCGTGAGCGCCATTGGCAGGCCCAGCACGGCGCTGGGGTCAATCTGCTGCCGGTGGGCGACTTTGCCTGGTACGATCAGGTGCTCGGTACCAGCCTGCTGGTGGATGCAGTGCCTGCCCGCCACCGCCATGGCGAGACCGATCTCGACACCCTGTTCCGGGTGGCCCGCGGCCGTGCGCCGACCGGCCCGGCGGCGGCCGCCGCCGAGATGACCAAATGGTTCAACACCAACTATCACTATCTGGTGCCGGAATTCAGCCGTGATCAGCGCTTCAAGCTGGGCTGGAGCCAGCTGTTTGACGAGGTAGAAGAGGCCAAAGCACTGGGGCTGCCGGTCAAGGCAGTACTGCTGGGACCGGTCTCTTATCTGTGGCTCGGCAAGGAGAAAGAGAGCGGCTTCTCCCGCCTTGAACTGCTCGATCGCCTGCTCATCGTCTATCAGGAGATCCTGGCCAAACTGGCCGCCCAAGGAGTGGAGTGGGTGCAGATCGACGAACCTGCGCTGACGCTGGACTTGCCAGACGAGTGGCGGCTGGCCTACCTCAACGCCTACGAGCGCCTCGCGGGCTCCTGCAAGCTGCTGCTCACCACCTATTTCGGTTCGGTTGCCCATCAGCGCGACATTATCACCAGCCTGAAAGTGGATGGCCTGCATCTGGATCTGGTTGCCGCCCCCGAGCAGCTGGAGACCCTGGTGCCGCATCTGCCCGCCCAGTGGGTCATCTCCGCCGGGGTGATCAACGGCCGCAACGTCTGGCGTGCCAATCTGGCCAAGCTGGCGCCGACTCTGAAGGCACTGAAAGCCAAACTCGGCGAGCGGCTCTGGGTGGCCTCATCCTGCTCATTGCTGCATAGCCCGGTGGATTTGACCCTGGAGCAGGAGCTGGATCCCCAGACCCGCAGCTGGTTCGCCTTCGCCTTGCAAAAATGTTTCGAGCTGGGACTGCTCAGAGAGTATCTGGATGGGGGCGAGCTCGACAAAATCACCGCCTACAGCCAGCCCATCGTGGATCGGGAGTCCGACAGCCGGGTGCACAAAAAAGTGGTGCAGTCACGGCTCGCCAGCCTCACCAACAGCGATTTTGATCGCCACAGCCCCTATCCGGTCAGGGCCGAGCTGCAGCGCTCGGATCTCAAGCTGCCGCTGCTGCCCACCACTACCATCGGCTCTTTCCCGCAGACCTCGCAGATCCGGGTATTGCGGCAGGATTGGCGCGCCGGTCGCATCGACGACAGCGCCTACGAGGCTGGCATTAAGGCCGAGATCCGCGATGCCATCGCGCGTCAGGAGGCCATCGGGCTGGATGTGCTGGTACATGGCGAGGCCGAGCGCAATGACATGGTGGAGTATTTCGGTGAGCTGCTGGATGGCTTTGCCATCACCCGCTTCGGCTGGGTACAGAGCTATGGCTCACGCTGCGTCAAGCCGCCGGTGATCACCCGTGACATCGACCGCCCGACCCCCATGACGCTCGAATGGACCCGATTTGCCCAGAGCCTGACCGACAAGCCGGTGAAGGGGATGCTGACTGGCCCTGTGACCATCCTCTGCTGGTCCTTCCCGCGGGAAGACGTGAGCCGCGAGCAATCTGCCCTGCAAATCGGGCTGGCCATTCGTGACGAGGTGGCAGATCTGGAATCCGCCGGCATCAAGATCATCCAGATCGACGAACCGGCGATCCGCGAAGGCTTGCCCCTGCGCAAGCAGGATCATCAGGCCTATCTCGACTGGGCGGTGCGCGCCTTCCGTCTGAGCGCAAGCCCGGTGGCGGACCGCACCCAGATCCACACCCACATGTGTTACAGCGATTTCAACCTCATCATCGAGGCGGTGGCGGCGCTGGATGCGGACGTGATCACCATCGAGACCAGCCGCAGCCAGATGCAGCTGCTCGAAGCGTTCGAACGCTTCAACTACCCCAACGAGATTGGCCCGGGCGTCTACGACATCCACTCGCCGAACGTGCCGAGCCAGAGCTGGATTGAGGGGTTGCTGCGCAAGGCCGCCAAACAGATCCCGGCCGAGCGGCTCTGGGTCAACCCGGATTGCGGCCTCAAGACCCGCGGCTGGGAAGAGACAGAGGCCGCCCTCAAGGTGATGGTCGATGCCACCAAGGCGCTGCGGGCCGAGCTGGCGTAACCGGCAAGCCGTGACCGCCATCGGTAAGGTGGCTTGCTGACAAACGAATAAGAGAGGGGAAGCCACTGCTTCCTCTCTCTTTTTTCGTTGGCCACTTTTTCCACTGGATCCTGAACCTTGCCGCAGCCCGCTTTGCACTAGGCTCAGAGTTGGCAGAAGTGGATGGAGTCGCGGCCATGAGAGTCAGTCTGGGGAGCGCAATCCTGTGGGGATTGCTGATGTGGCAGAGTGCATGGGCGGCGCCAGCGGCCGAGTTGAAGATGGTCTACTTTGACGACTTTGCCCCATATTCGTGGCGTGATGAACAGGGCAAGATGCGCGGGCTGATGATCGACGTGATGGATCGGGTGGCGGCACAGATGGGGCTGCTGGTGCACCATGAAGGTTATCCGTGGCAACGGGCGCAAAAACTGGTGCGGATGGCGCAGGCCGATGGTTTTGTCACCATCGCCACTCAGGAGCGGCGCAGCTATACCCTGATTGTGGAAGAGCCGGTCACCACCACTGTGCTAACCATTTTTACCCAGCGTGCCCATCCCCGCATGGCGGAGTTTCAGCGTGCCAGCCGCTTGAGCGACTTCAAATCGCTTACCTTTCTCGACTATTTCGGTAACGGCTGGGGCAAGGAGAACCTGGCGGGCTTCGCCGTTCATCACACCATCAATGTCGATAATGTCTTCAAAATGCTGGCGGCGGGGCGGGGGGATCTGATGGTGACCGACCCACTGGTGGCTCGTTTCAAACTCAACCAGCTGGGATTGTCCGGGCAGGTGGTCGAGGTGCCGCTGCAGCTTGCCTCTACCCCGTTCAATCTCTGCATCGGCAAGCACTCCCGCTTCAATACCCGGATAACCGAGTTCAACCATGCCCTGCAACAGCTGCGACAAAGCGGCGAGTTGGCGCGTATCGTCGAACGCTATCGTTGATGCGCGGCCGCCATCTGCTGTTTGCCAACGGCGTGTCTATCTTGGCGCCATATCGGCGATGGTTGCCCAGAAGGCATCGATCAAGGGCCCCTTGCTGTGGGGCGGACGAATAAGGCCAATGGTCCAGCAGGCTTCCCCATCTCTAAGGGACAGGGTGAGTACATCCGGGTGCTCTATGGTGGTGGAGGAGGGGACCAGGGTCCAGGCGATCTCGGCTGCCGCGGTGGCGACGCCAGCGGCGAAGTCGTTGACGTACTGGATATCGCGAAAACGCAGCCCGCTCTGGGCCAGATAGTTCATCAGGTGATCGTAAAAGGATGGGGCCTTGTCCCGACGCAGGATCGCCAGCGGTTTGTCCACCAGATCCGCCAACTCCCTCACATCGCGGTAGCTGGCGGGCAGTACGGCGACAAAGTGGGCTTCGACTACCGGCAGGGCGTGCCACCCCTTGGGGGCGGGCAGGCGGCAAAAGCCGAGATCCAGCTTGCCTTCACTCAGCGCCAGCAACTGGTGGTGGGTGGAGAGATCGTTGAGCTCGATGGTCACCTGCGGCCGCTCGGCGCGAAAGCGGGCGATGGCGGCGGGCACCAGGATCTTGGTGGCCACGCCAAAGCCGATGCGCAGGGTGCCGACATTGCCCGCCAGCACGTCGCGGGCGGTGCGCGAGAGTTGCTCGCTCTGGATGACCACAGCGCGGGCATCTTCATACAGCGCCCTGCCCAGTCCGGTGAGGCGAGTGGTACTGGCGTTGCGCTCGAACAGCTCGCCGCCCAGCTCCTCCTCCAGCCGCCTTATCTGTTTGCTCAGGGCCGACTGGGTAACGTGCTGGCGTACCGCCGCCTGGCCGAAGTGCAGTACCTCCCCCAGAGTGACGAAGGCTTTCAGATCCCGTAGCTCCATCAGGGCTCCTTTCATTCCTGTTGGGAATGTTGAGTGGTCATATATGTCATTGGACGGAATTTTAGAAGTGTTGGATGCTTATGCCAATTCATTTCGGGTGCCCAGACAGGGGGCGCCGAGTTATCAGAGATGGTTGACACCATCAGCGCAGAAGGAGCAACACCAGATGCATCACCACAAGTTCAACGACTTCCCGAGCGATTTTCTGTGGGGCGCCGCCTCCGCCGCCTATCAGGTGGAGGGGGGCTGGAATGCCGATGGCAAGGGGCCCTCGGTGTGGGATCTCTTCACCAAGCTGCCGGGCAAGACCTTTGAGGGGAGCAACGGCGATGTGGCGGTGGATCACTACCACCGCATGGAAGAGGACGTGGCGCTGATGGCCGAGATGGGGCTCAAGGCTTACCGCTTCTCGGTGAGCTGGCCGCGCATCTATCCCACCGGTCGGGGGGAGGTGAACGAGGCGGGGCTGGCCTTCTACGAGAAGCTGATCGACACCCTCTTGGCCCACCAGATCGAACCGGTGCTGACCCTTTATCACTGGGATCTGCCGCAGGCGCTGCAGGATGAGTACGGCGGTTGGGAAGACCGACGCATTATCGAGGATTTCGAGCGCTACTGCGTGACCCTCTATCAGCGCTTTGCCGGCAAGGTGAAGTACTGGGTCTCTCTCAACGAGCAGAACTACAACCTGACCAACGCCTATCAGCTCGGCACCCATCCGCCGGCCGTGCAGGATCGCAAGCGCTTCTTTGCCGCCAACCACATCGCGTTTCTGGCCAATGCCCGGGTGATCAAGGCGTTTCGCCAGCATGTGCCAAATGGCCTCATCGGCCCGAGCTTTGCCTACTCCCCTGCCTATCCGGCGTCGTGCGATCCGAAAGATATGCTGGCCTATGAGAACGCCGAGGAGTTCAACAACCTCTGGTGGCTGGATGCCTACTGCTTTGGCCGCTATCCGCAGGCGGCGCTCGCTTACTTGCGGGAAAACGGCGAGGCACCCGAGATCCTGCCGGGCGATATGGAGCTGCTGCGCGAGGGGACGCCCGACTACATCGGCGTCAACTACTACTACACCCTGACCTACACTGATAACCCCTTGGGCGGTCAGACCCTGCAGCGGATCAACACCACCGGCAAGAAAGGCACTACGCCATCGAGCGGCATCCCCGGCCTCTACAAGACAGCGCCCAATCCGCACCTTGAGACCAGCAACTGGGATTGGGCCATCGACCCGACTGGTATGCGCATCGCCCTGCGTCGCCTCTCTTCCCGCTATGGCCTGCCGCTGATGATCACCGAGAACGGTCTTGGCGAGTTCGACAAGCTGGAGGCGGGCGACAAGGTGAACGATGAGTACCGCATCGATTACCTGCGCAGCCACGTCAAGGCGTGCCAGGAGGCGATGCAGGATGGGGTGGAATTGCTCGGCTACTGCGCCTGGTCGTTCACCGACATCCTGAGCTGGCTCAACGGCTACCAGAAGCGTTACGGCTTCGTCTATGTGGAGCGTGACGAGCAGGGGGGATCCCTTCGCCGGATCAAGAAAGCGAGCTTCCACTGGTACAGCCAGGTGATTGCGAGCCAGGGCAAGCAGCTCTGACGATGTATCGCGTCGCGTAACCAGCGGGCCCGGGCAATCCCCGGGCCCGCGCTGTTTGTGGTGGGGGAGAGGGGGCAAGCCGGTTTCTCACCGTGCGACTCATCCCTGTTTGCTGATTTTTGTCCTGCCAAAGCCGCCGACCCCTGCTATTATCTGCGGCCGAACATGAGCCAATAAAAATCAGGATATCGTGATGACTGACCACACTTTTATTCCCGGCAAGGACGCGGCGCTGGAAGACTCCATCGAACGCTTCCAGACCAAGCTGCAAGCCTTGGGCTTTGATATTGAAGAGGCCTCCTGGCTCAACCCCGTGCCGAACGTCTGGTCGGTGCATATTCGCGACAAAGAGTGCGCCCTCTGCTTCACCAACGGCAAGGGTGCCAGCAAGAAGGCGGCCCTCGCGTCTGCCCTTGGCGAATATTTCGAGCGTCTCTCCACCAACTACTTCTTCGCCGACTTCTATCTGGGCGAGCAGGTCGCCAACGGCGATTTCGTTCACTACCCGAACGAAAAGTGGTTCCCCATCGAGGGTGACCAGTTCCCGGCCGGTCTGCTCGACAGCTTCACTCGCAAGTTCTACAACCCGGACGGTGAAGTGACCGCCGACATGCTGGTGGATCTGCAGTCAAACAACGAAGAGCGCGGTATCGTCGCCCTGCCGTTCGAGCGTCAGTCCGATCACGAGACCGTCTACATCCCGATGAACATCATCGGCAACCTCTATGTCTCCAACGGCATGAGCGCTGGCAACACCAAGACCGAAGCGCGCACCCAGGCGCTCTCCGAGGTGTTCGAGCGCCACGTGAAGAACAAGATCATCGCCGAGGCCATCAGCTTGCCGCTGATCCCGGACGAGGTGATTGCCCGTTATCCGGGGATTGCCGCCTCCATCGCCGCCCTCGAAGCGGAAGGCTTCCCCATTTACAGCTTCGATGCCTCCCTCGGTGGCCGTTATCCGGTCATCTGCGTGGTGCTGCTCAACCCGAGCAATGGCACCTGCTTTGCCTCCTTCGGCGCCCACCCGCGCTTCGAAGTGGCCTTCGAGCGGACCGTCACCGAGTTGCTGCAGGGCCGCGGTCTCAAGGAGCTCGACGTATTCGTGCCACCGTCATTCGATAACGAACAGGTGGCGGATCACCACAACCTCGAGACCCACTTCATCGACTCCTCCGGCCTTATCAGCTGGGACCTGTTCAAGCAGGATGCGGACTTCGAGTTTGCCGACTGGGATTTCCGTGGCACCTCGCAGGAGGAGTTTGAGCACCTGATCGGCATCTTCCACGAGCTGGAACAGCCGGTCTATATCGCCGACTACGAGCATCTGGGTGTCTACGCCTGCCGCATTCTGGTGCCGGGCATGTCCGACATCTATCCGGCCGAAGATCTGCTGCTGGCCAACAACAACATGGGCGCCAACCTGCGCGAAGTGATCCTGGCACTGCCATCACTTGATTGGGATGCCGAGCAGTACATGGCGTTGTTTGATCAACTGGATGAAGAGGGGCACGACGAGCGTACCCGTGTACGCGAGCTGCTGGGCATCGCCGCTGCCAAGGGTACCGCGCTGCACACCCTGCGCGTTGGCGAGCTGAAAGCCATGCTGGCGCTGGCCGCCGGTGAGCTGGAGACCGCACTGGATCTCATCGACTGGACCATGGAGTTCAACCAGTCGGTGTTTACTGCCGAGCGTGCCAGCTACTACCGCGCCCTGCGTGCCTGCGTCGAGTTGTTCCTCGACGAGGAGCGGGATCCGGAGCAGTATCGCGCCGTCTTCACCCGCATGTATGGTGAAGAGACGCTGGCACAGGCATGGGCCAACGCCAGTGGCGAAGCTCGCTTCCACGGTCTGGAGGCGGCCGACCTGTCGCTCTCCCAGTTCCCGCTGCACCAGAAGCTGCTGGCGGCCTACGAGAAGCTGCAGAAGGCCAAGCGAGCCCATCACTGGGCGTGATTGTTGCTGTAAAGGAAGGGGCCGTGTGGCCCCTTCTGTTTATCGTGCGGCAAGGCACGGGATTGTTATTCAAAGATGAAATAAAAAACAAAAAATACCCCTAAGGGGGTTGATGGCAGGGCAGGGGATGTGCTGTCGATCTGCAAAGATATCTTGCCAATGCCACATTTCCATGCTCTAGAATAAATTCTTTAAAATCATTGCATTAAAAATGTGATATTTCTGTTTCAGCTGATACCTGGTGTAAAGTGGCGTAGCCATCGCACTAAAATATTTGTAGTAAAATTACAATCGCACTCTGATAAACTTGATCAATGTCAATTTTGGCTATTTGGCCCTTTGTTATGATTTCAACAGGCAAAACATTCAGGTAGAAAATAATTGAAAGCTGAATCTCCATTCGATTGTCTCAAGCCCGAAGCCATCGCTGCACTGGCTGAAGACATCACCTATGCCAAGGCTACCAAGCCGGCATACAAGGTCATTCCACTGGCCATTACCGCAGGCGCTTTCATCGCCATCGCATTTATCTTCTACATCACAGTGACGACCGGAACCGGTACCATGCCTTGGGGTATGGCCAAGTTGGTGGGCGGTCTCTGCTTCTCTCTCGGACTTATTCTCTGTGTGCTGCTCGGTGCCGAGCTGTTCACCTCCACCACCCTGACACTGGTGGCCAAGGCTGCCAATCGCATCAGCTGGGCTCAGCTGCTCAAGAACTGGGGTCTGGTCTACTTCGGCAACCTGATTGGCGGTCTGCTGATGGTGGCGCTGATCATCGTTTCTGCCGAGTACACGGCAGCAGACGGCCAGTGGGGCCTTAACGCCCTCAAAGTGGCCCAACACAAAATTCACCACACCTTCTTTGAAGCGGTGGCGCTGGGTATCCTCTGTAACCTGATGGTATGTCTTGCTGCCTGGATGGCCTTTGGTGCCCGCAGCGCGACTGACAAGGTAGTGGTTATGCTGCTGCCGGTTGCCATGTTCGTTGCCTCAGGTTTCGAGCACAGCATCGCAAACATGTTTATGATTCCGGTTGGTATCGCTATCCACAGCGTGGCTAGTCCGGAATTTTGGCAGGCCATCGGCCAGGATCCGGCAACCTTTGCTGACCTGACCGTATCCAACTTCGTCCTACACAACCTCATCCCCGTGACCATCGGCAATATCATCGGTGGTGGCGTGATGGTTGGTCTGACTTACTGGTTTATCTTCCGTCGTCATCATTAAGGATGATTGCGGGATACTACATCAATACCGTGTGAGGTAATGAAAAATGGCAGAACTTAACGAACAGTTCCAAAAAGCATGGGAAGGCTTCGCGGCCGGTGAATGGCAGACCTCTGTCAACACCCGTGACTTCATCCAGAAGAACTACACCCCGTATGAAGGTGACGAGTCCTTCCTGGCTGGCGCGACCGAAGCGACCACCAAGCTGTGGGACAAGGTCATGGAAGGGATCAAAATCGAGAACCGCACTCATGCGCCGGTTGATTTTGATACTGACCTGCCCTCCACCATTACCGCACACGATGCCGGTTATATCGATCAGAGCCTGGAGCAGATCGTTGGTCTGCAGACTGACAAGCCGCTGAAGCGCGCCATCATCGCCAACGGCGGTATCAAGATGGTTAAAACTTCTTGCGAAGTGTACGGTCGTCAACTGGACCCGATGGTCGAGAAGATCTTCACTGAATACCGCAAGACTCACAACCAGGGCGTGTTTGACGTTTACACCAAAGACATCCTGAACTGCCGCAAGTCTGGTGTTATCACCGGTCTGCCGGATGCCTACGGCCGTGGCCGTATCATCGGTGACTACCGTCGTGTTGCTCTGTACGGTGTTGACTTCCTGATGGCCGACAAACTGGCCCAGTTCAAGTCCCTGCAAGCTGACCTGGAAAACGGCGTCAACCTGGAAGCCACCATCCGTCTGCGCGAAGAGATCTCCGAGCAGCACCGTGCCCTGGCACAGATGAAGGTGATGGCTGCCAAGTACGGTTGCGATATCTCCGTACCGGCCAAGAACGCTAAAGAAGCCGTACAGTGGACCTACTTCGCCTACCTGGCGGCAGTCAAGTCCCAGAACGGTGCAGCCATGTCCTTCGGTCGTACCTCCAGCTTCCTGGACATCTACATCGAGCGTGACCTGCAGAAAGGCCTGATCACCGAGCAAGAAGCCCAGGAGCTGATGGACCACATGGTCATGAAGCTGCGTATGGTTCGCTTCCTGCGTACTCCGGAATACGATTCACTGTTCTCCGGCGACCCGATGTGGGCGACCGAGACCCTGGCTGGTATGGGCGTTGATGGCCGTACTCTGGTCACCAAGAACAGCTTCCGTATGCTGAACACCCTGTACACCATGGGCCCGTCCCCTGAGCCGAACTTGACCATCCTGTGGTCCGAGAAGCTGCCGGTCGGTTTCAAGAAGTACTGTGCCAAGGTATCCATCGAGACCTCTTCCGTTCAGTACGAGAACGACGATCTGATGCGTCCGGATTTCAACAACGATGACTACGCCATCGCTTGCTGTGTATCCCCGATGATCGTTGGTAAGCAGATGCAGTTCTTCGGTGCTCGTGCCAACCTGGCCAAGACCATGCTGTATGCAATCAACGGTGGTATGGACGAGAAGCTCAAGATCCAGGTCGGTCCGAAAACCGAGATGGTCAAGTCTGAGTACCTCGACTACAACGACGTAATGGATCGTCTGGACCACTTCATGGATTGGCTGGCCAAGCAATACGTTGCTGCGCTGAACATCATCCACTACATGCACGACAAGTACAGCTACGAAGCCTCTCTGATGGCGCTGCACGACCGTGACGTATATCGCACCATGGCGTGTGGTATCGCGGGTCTGTCCGTAGCCGCTGACTCCCTGTCTGCCATCAAGTACGCCAAGGTCAAGCCGATTCGTGACGAAGATGGCGTTGCTATCGACTTCGAAATCGAAGGCGAATACCCGCAGTTCGGTAACAACGACGCTCGCGTCGATGATATCGCCTGTGACCTGGTTGAGCGCTTCATGAAGAAGATTCAGAAGCTGAACACCTACCGTGGTGCTGTTGCTACCCAGTCTGTTCTGACCATCACCTCCAACGTGGTATATGGCAAGAAGACCGGTAACACCCCGGATGGCCGTCGTGCTGGTGCTCCGTTCGGCCCGGGTGCAAACCCGATGCACGGTCGTGACCAGAAAGGTGCTGTTGCTTCCCTGACTTCCGTAGCCAAGCTGCCGTTCGCTTACGCTAAAGATGGTATCTCCTATACCTTCTCCATCGTTCCGAACGCACTGGGTAAAGATATGGAAGCCCAGAAAGCCAACCTGGCTGGCCTGATGGACGGTTACTTCCACCACGAATCCAACGTAGAGGGTGGTCAGCACCTGAACGTTAACGTGATGAACCGTGAAATGCTGCTGGACGCCATGGAAAACCCGGAGAAATATCCGCAGTTGACCATCCGCGTATCCGGTTATGCCGTTCGCTTCAACTCTTTGACCAAAGAGCAACAGCAAGACGTCATCACCCGTACCTTCACTGCTTCTCTGTAATCGAGAGATAGTGAGCAAAAACCGGCGCCAAGGCGCCGGTTTTTTTATGCGTGCGATTCAGGGGGAGTAATCATCCCCTGTGAATCGCCCCCAGTTCCATCGCAACCACAACAGTTATTACTGGGGATTTGAAGAGGATCAAGGGGAGGGGCTCACCAGGATTGACCTAGGCACCGTCTGTAATGCGATTATGCTTTATTCGCGCTCTAAGGGGATAGGCGGTTGCTCTGCCTGCCATTGCATCAGTGTTGCTATGGCTCGTGGAACAGCTGATCAGGTTTAAGGGGTGAACAGAGGCGCCATCGCGGGTATCAAGCAATACCCATAAGCCTGTGACTATGGAATCATTCTCTGCCTCTGCCTCTGCCTCTGCCTCTGCCTCTGCCTCTGCCTCTGCCTCTATCTCTCTCAATGCGCAGCTGGGAGGGGGTCTGGTTTAGCCAGCCAGATATGTGTGAAGCTACAAACCCTGCTTACAGAAACAACAAGGGCTGCACATTGTGCAGCCCTTGCCTCTGGAGAATAGCGGGTTGAGCGTGTCAGCTGGCCCAGGTGATGATGTGATCGATCCATTCACCCGCCTGATCCTCGTGAATGACTTTGCCACGGACGGATTGACCAGCCTGATGCATAGCGGAACGACTGCCGGTCAGCAGAGGATGCCACTCTGGAAGAGCGTCACCTTCAGACAGCAGGCGATATGCGCAGGTTGAGGGGAGCCAGTCATATTCGGCGATCTTGTCATGGGTGATCTGCAGACAGTCAGGCTCTTTTTTGAAACGATTGGCGTAATCAGAGCACTGACAGGTCTTGGTGTTAAGCAAATTGCAGGCGACATTGGTGAAAACCAGTTCGTCGGTATCTTCATCGATCAGCTTGTTGAGGCAGCATTTTCCGCAACCATCGCAGAGGGATTCCCATTCGGATTCAGTCATCTGCTGCAGACTCTTGGTCTGCCAAAAGGGGGTTTGCATCATACCGCTCACTTATTACACCTGATAAAACGCGTGGTTATACCCCTTGTTACCCGGTATTTCAAGGAGAGGGTCACTCCGGTGGGCAAATTGTCGTGATCAGCTCAAATGAATGCAATGACTTTTAGCCTCATCATATTACTCAAACGGGTTCGCTGGTGGGCAGGAAGTCCCGCAGGTTTGAATACTTGGGCTGCATGATTGTCCAGTTCAGGTTTTATTTTCTGCTTCTTTATCCGTTACATCTTTTGATGTTTGTCTGCTTGCAGCAAGCAGGGTCAAATGATCTCCGATGCCTACCGTCAGGCTGTTGCACGCTTGTCTTTCAAATAAAGCCGCTGGTCACATATTGTTTGCGCCCTTCTGTCACTGCGACCCGCGGGAGAGCCTGCGTAGGCGTTCGTTTTTTGTCTTAATGATTGAGATAGATATCTTGCTCTGCATAGGCCAGCAGAGGTGTGCCGAGGTTAGTCCGTTTCGCGCCAAAGAAGCGGGTGAGTACGCCAGATTGCTGTCCCAGTCGCTGCAGCTTGACGTGATCCAGCTCGATCTGCTCGGGTAGCCAGGTAAATACGGCGGCGCAGTGACCATTGCCCAGACTGCGCTCCAGGGTTTGCTGCCAGTTCTTGATTTTGGGGCTATGTACCACCAGCACTCTCTTGGGATCGATACCTCGCTCTTCCAGACGGCTGACTGTGGGGCGTCCCGGCGGGGCGATCAACAAGATCCAGCCGGTATGAGCCTCCCCAAGCTTTGTCAGCTCGCTCAGAAACTGATCATCAGACTGGATAGTCACACCATAATGAGCCAACTCCGCTTTGCAGGCGGTTCTGGTTGGCCAGGGCTTGCTCATGACACGATTCATCGCAAAGGGCAGTGAGTGCAGGGGCTGGTTCATATATGGGCTTCCTGTATGAATATCCAAGCTGTATGTGCATACAGTAGTTCTATCCTGTGGCAGTGACAAGGTGTTTTTGCTGAAAAATGTGATGGTGTTGGCATGTGTCGTTAGTAAGGTTATGTTTTTAAACACTATTTAATATAAAGCTGGTTGGGTGTTTTTCGTACTATGGACAAACCTTGCGTAACCGCCCATGGTTATACAGGTCATTTACAGGAGGTGCCGCCATGGATATCAGTACCTTGCAACGTCTTGATGCCAACATCTTGCTGGGCATCATCAATGAGAAGCTAAGGCTTGAGTGTGACGGGTTGGAGGAGCTGCTGGCCTATTACGATATGAGTGAAGAGCAGTTGGCAGGACGTCTGGATCAGATTGGGTACCATTACGATCCATTGAGTAATCAGTTCAAGGCACATCTTTAAGGGTGCAATGATTGCTTCATATTTATACGGTAATTTTTCAGGCACATTGAAACCGGTTTCAATGTGCCGTCTTGCTGCCTATTTTCAGGGATTTTCAAGGCTTGGCAATCTCTGAAAACCTATTCATGCCAGAATATTTTTATTGTTTCATTAAGTTTATGATAATAAAGGGAATGTTTGTTTTTGTGCGATCAATTTAAGGAAAGGGTTTTCAAGCTTTTCAGGCTGTTTTTATCGGTTAAAGTGTGACTTGCGTTAACTTTTAATTCTGCCGCTTTAGTTAGTATTCTCACGCCGGTACATATTTTGAGATAACAACAGCGCCGGTCCCGCAAGCGGGATAACAATTTTATTTGTAACGAAGGAATATGGTTTATGGCTACCAAGAAGAAGACAGACCAGGATCTCCAACTGGATAAAGATCAGCTCAAGGCGAGTATCGTGCGTCACCTGCGTTCTACCTTGGGAACAAGCGAACAGAAAGCCTCTCCCGAAGCGTGGTGGAAAGCCACTGCTGCGGCTGTCAATGAACAGGTGTACGAGCGCCTGACCCGCACTCAGCAGACTCATTTCAAGAAAGATACTCGTGCGATTCACTATCTCTCTGCTGAATTCCTGATGGGACGATTGACTTCTAACAACCTGCACAACCTCTCCCTCTACAAGACTTGCGAAGAGGCGCTGGGCGAACTCGGTCTGGAACTGACCGACCTGTGCGAACAAGAGCCGGACATGGCACTTGGCAACGGCGGCCTGGGTCGTCTGGCTGCCTGCTTTATCGACTCGCTGGCCACTCTGAACTATCCGGCGGTTGGTTACGGTATCCACTACGAACACGGTCTGTTCCGTCAGGAAATCCAGGATGGCCGCCAGATCGAGCGTCCGGACTCCTGGCGTGAATATGGCAACCCCTGGGAGATCTGCCGCCCCGAGTCGGTGCAAGAAGTGCCGCTCTATGGCTACGTCGAGACCGTGTTTGGTGACAATGGCGGCCTGAAGAAGGTATGGCACGCCGGTCGCAAGATTAAAGGGGTGCCTTGGGATATTCCGGTGGTCGGTTTTGGCGGTCACACCGTCAACATCCTGCGTTTGTGGGAATCCCGCGCCTCCGAGTTTTTCGACTGGAACGTGTTCAACGCCGGTGGTTACATTGACTCCCAGGCTGAGAAAGCCCAGGCCGAGACCATCTCCAAGGTGCTGTATCCGAACGATGAGACCGATGCAGGTAAAGAGCTGCGTCTGATCCAGCAGTACTTCTTCTGTGCTTGCTCCATCAAGGACATCATGCGCCGCTACAAGCGGGTCCATGGCAGTGACTTCAGCAACTTTGCCGCGCAAATTGCCATTCAGCTCAACGATACTCACCCGACTGTCGCCATCCCGGAACTGATGCGGGTGCTGGTTGACGAGGAAGATCTGAACTGGGATGCCGCTTGGGCTATCTGCTATCAGGTATTCTCTTACACCAACCACACTCTGCTGCCGGAAGCGCTGGAGAAGTGGTCGGTCAGCCTGTTCGAGAAAGTACTGCCTCGCCATCTGGAGGTGATTTACGAGATCAACGCCCGCTTCCTGAACGAGTTGGTGGAGCCCAAGTGGCCGGGCAACGATGCCATCAAGGCCAAGCTCTCCATCATCGAAGAGGGAGATGTGCGCAAGGTTCGCATGGGCAACCTGTGCGTGATCGGTTCGTCCAAAGTGAACGGTGTGGCCGAGATCCACTCCAAGCTGGTGAAGGAAGATCTCTTCCCCGAGTATGCCGAGCTGTGGCCGGAAAAAATGTGCAACGTGACCAACGGGGTGACCCCGCGTCGCTGGCTGCTGGCGTGCAACCCGGAACTGGCTGGCCTCTACAACGAAGTAGTGGGCAAGGAGTGGCCGCTGCAACTGGACAAACTGCGTGGCGTGGTGAAGTTTGCCGACGACAAGGCGTTCCAGCAGCAGTTCATGACCATCAAGCGTCACAACAAAGAGAAGCTGGTCAAGGTCATAAAAGACGAAACCGGTATCGATGTCAGTGCCGAGGCGATCTTTGACGTTCAGATCAAGCGTCTGCACGAGTACAAGCGCCAGCAGCTGAACCTCATTCACATCATGGCACTCTATCGTCGTCTGCTGGCCAACCCGGACTATGACATGCACCCACGCGTGTTTATCTTCGGCTCCAAAGCGGCGCCCGGTTACAAGCTGGCCAAAGACATCATCTATGCCATCAACAAGCTGGCGGATCGGGTCAATAACGATGCTCGTATCCAGGGCAAGCTGAAAGTGGTGTTCATGCCGAACTATCGCGTGAGTCTGGCCGAGAAGCTGATCCCGGCGGCAGATGTCTCCGAGCAGATTTCCACTGCAGGTTACGAAGCATCCGGTACCGGCAACATGAAGATGGCACTCAACGGTGCAATCACCATCGGGACGCTGGATGGAGCCAACATCGAGATCGCTGAAGAGGCGGGTGCCGAAAACTGTGCCATCTTCGGTCTGAACGTGGACGAAGTGAAGTCGCTGAAGGCGCGCGGTTACAACCCGTACGACTTCTACTATGCCAACTCCGAGCTCAAAGCCGTGCTGGACTGGTTTGATACCGACTACTTCACGCCTGGTCGTCCGGGTGAGCTGGCCTCCATCAAGCGCTCCTTGCTGGAAGGGGGAGACCCTTACCTGACCCTGGCGGACTTCCAGTCCTACTCGGATGCACACAAGCTGATCGATACCTGGTATCGGGATCCGGCACTGTGGGCGAAGAAGGCCATCATCAACTCGGCCACCATGGGCAAGTTCAACTCCGACCGCTCTATTCAGGACTATGTGGATCGGATCTGGGATCTGAAGGCCTGCAGCATCGGCTAATCGGATTCATAAATGAGAAAACCCCCGCAATGCGGGGGTTTTTGTTTATTGGGGGGAGTTGGATCAGAGGATATCGCCAACGAAGTAGGCCAGCAGGGCGAGCAGCACGGTAAAGACCACGTTCAGAGCCATACCGGCTTTCATCATCTCCCTTTGGCGGATGTGGCCACTGGCGAAGACGATGGCATTTGGCGGCGTGGCGACTGGCAGCATAAAGGCACAGGAGGCACCGATAGCGATTAACACAGACATCACCACAGGTGATACACCAAGCGCCTCGGCGACACCGGCAAACAGGGGAACCAACAGTGCGGCGGTGGCGGTGTTGGAGACCAGTTCGGTCAGGAATACCACGAAGGCGGCCAGCATAAGCAACACGACAAAAATGTTAGCGTTGGAGAGCACGGCCGACAGATGGCTGGCCAGGAAGGCACTGGTACCGGTGGCCTTGAGAATGGCGCTCAGGGTCAGACCGCCGCCAAACAGCATCAGCACGCCCCAGTCGGTGTTCTGGTTGACGTCATCCCAGCTGGCGACACGGCTAACCACGATGGCTACGATGGCGCCCATGGCAATCAGGGTATCGAGTTGCGGAATACCGCCAAAGGCGTTGGAGATGGGTTGTGAGCCGATCCAGAGCACAACTGTGGTCAGGAAGATTGCCAGCGTCACTTTACGCTCGCGGGTCCAGTTGATGGTGACATCCTGGATCTCGACGCGGTGGCTGAGACGCGGGCGGGTTACCAGATAGAGCAGGGCAATGCCGCAGGGCATCAGGATCAGCACTACTGGAACACCGAATTTCATCCAGTCAGTGAAGCCAATCCCCATCTGGGCGGCTGCGATGGCGTTGGGTGGGCTACCCACCAGGGTACCGATGCCGCCGATACTGGCGCTGTAGGCGATCCCCAGCAATACGAAGACGAAGGTGGCGCGCTCTTTTTTGCTATCGAGGCGTGCCAGCATACCGATCGCCAGTGGCAGCATCATGGCGGTGGTAGCGGTGTTGCTGATCCACATCGACATGGCGGCTGTGATGGTAAAGAGCAGGATGACGCCCCAACCCAGATGACCATTGGCCAGGTGCATCACCTTGCCTGCCATCAGGGTATCCAGTCCCTGTTTGGAGAGGGCTGCCGCGAGGGCGAAACCGCCAAAAAAGAGGAACAGGATCGGGTTGGCAAAATCGGTGAGGGATTTGCTCATGTCAAACACCCCGAGCACGGTAGCCAGCAGGGGTACCAGCAGCGCGGTGATGGTGACGTGCAGTGCTTCGGTCAGCCAGAGGATGGCGATAAAGACCAGAATGCCCAGCCCCTTGTTGACCATGGGGTCAAACGGGAGCCAGGCGAGCATGGCACAAAGTAGCAAAACATCCAGGATGACGATCCCTGATTTGATGTCCAGCCAGCGAGATGGAGCAGAGGGTACAGCTGATGTGTGCATAATGTTCTCTCGGTTAATTTATGGTTGTTTTTGTGTTGCCGAGATTACATCCATTCACTTGTTTGAAACAGACTCACATGTTGAAAATCAGCCTCTACTCACATACTCATTGATAAAAATGAGGAAATGAACACATAAATAAAACATGTGCGAAATATAAATCAAACATCCATGAACTGTTCCAGCCACTGCTTGAACATGTTCTTGGGCAAGGATCCATTTATCTGGTTCACCAGTTTGCCCTGTTTGAAGACCATCAGGGTGGGGATGCTGCGAATGGCGTAACGGGCGGCAATGGTGCTCTGTTGCTCGGTATCGACTTTGGCAAAGCGCATCCGTGGTTCGAGTTCATGGGCAACCTCATGAAATACCGGAGCAAACTGCTGGCAGGGGCCGCACCAGCTGGCCCAGAAATCGACCACGACCGGGATATCTGAGTTGATCAGGGTATCGAAGTTATCCGCCTTCCCGAGGCAAGGGGTCTGGCTGAACAGGAGGGCTTTGCAGCGCCCGCATTTGGCAGATGTATCGATATGGGTAACGGGCAGGCGGTTCCTGGTAAAGCAGTGGCTACAATAAGTAGTGATAAATGACATAATTGGTTCCTTCTAAATCAGCTCTGGCCGGGGATATGATGAGAAGCCAGAATGAAGCAATCGCGAAACAATAGCGAAATATCAGAGCAATAACGGTAACACAGTGCCCAGCGGGAGTGGATAATTCCCCCAGGGTTCATTGCCTGACCGGATAATTCAGCGACCACCAGATGAGAGTCGAGACGGGATGAATAAAGGATCACGGAAAAACCGTGCTGTGCCAGGGCTGATCGTTGCCTTGCTGCTCGCCTTTTCGGGCTACTGCTGGCAGTCGCTCAGTCAGCAGCAACAGGCCCACGACCTGAACGACGCGGCCGAGGTGGTACTGAACCGGATCAACGCCGATACCGTCTATCTGCTTGGGCGGGAGCAGGCCAATGACAGCAATGTCCAGCAGCGCCTGAACCAGTTATCCATCACCCTTGACGGTTTTGTACGGGAAGTCAGAAGCGATCCCGAGCTGGTGCAAGACGATCTCTCCCAGGCACTGCTTGAGGACATGGACACCTATCTGATGGCGCTGGCCAGGCTTCATGCCATTGAGATGGCTATCGAGTATCTCAATGCGCCCCTGCAGGCCCAGATTCAAAAGGTGCGGGGGATAAGCCCGTCAGACAGTGCGCTTCATCGCGACCTGGAGGAGCTGGCGCAACTGAGCAACTATCTGCAGCGCAGTTGGGACAAACGTGAACAGACTACGCTGGATCTGCTGCAACAGCAGTTGCAATCCCGTTATGGCAACTTGCCGGAGATCGCGACCCTGATCCGCCTGAGCAAGGAGATGAGCCAGCAGGTGATGGCCTATCACACCTTGCGTTACCAGCTCATCGACATGCATGTGATCGAGAGTTTGGTGCGCTGGAAACTCGACAAGCTGGAGCGCGCCTCCTCTTTGATGAATCGCTTTTATCTGATGGTGCTGTGCGGAGCTTTGATCTGCTTTGCGCTGGTGGCCTTCACCCTGTGGCGCCGTAACCAGAAGCTGAGCGAACTGTCGCGCCAGACCGGCTTGCTGGCCCAGGCCAAAAGCGATTTTCTGGCCAACATGAGCCACGAGATCCGCACCCCCATGAATGCCATCATAGGTTTTAGCTCGCTGGCACTGCAGACTGAACTGGATCAACAACAGCGGGACTATCTGGGCAAGATCAAATCCTCATCCGATACCCTGCTGCTGCTGATCAACGACATCCTTGATTTGACCAAGGTGGAGTCCGGCAAGCTGACGTTGGAGGAGATCGACTTCGATCTCAGCGAGCAGCTCGATTCGCTGGCGGGCATGTTTGCCGATCTGGCGGAGCGCAAGCACGTGGAGGTGGTTATTCGCAAGTCACCGGAGGTACCGGTCTTCTTGCGTGGAGATCCCCTACGATTGGGGCAAGTACTGGTCAATCTGGTGAACAACGCCATCAAGTTTACCGAACGCGGTGAAGTCGAAGTCTGCATCGAGCTGGCCAATCCTCACCCAATGCGGATCCGCTTCAGTGTGCGCGATACCGGCATCGGCATTGCCGAAGAGAAGCAGACCCAACTGTTTCAGGCGTTTACCCAGCTGGAGGCGGGCAATACCCGCAAATATGGCGGCTCGGGTCTTGGGCTCAACATCTCCCAGCGGCTGGTGGAGCTGATGGGGGGGCGGATCACCGTAGAGAGCAAGCCTGGCGTCGGCTCTCTGTTCAAGTTCGATATCCCGATGGCGCAGGCGGTCTACGGCGTGGCTGGACGGAAAGTATTCTTCGAGAACCAGCCGCTGGTGATGGTGATGGATGACAACGAACTGGTGCTGGATCTGGCCCGGGACATTCTGACTCGGGCTGGTGTGCGGGTGCTGCCGGTCAACTCCCTTTCCCGTGCCCGTCAACTGCTCCGTGAAGAGGGACCGAATCTGCGGTTGGCGATCCTCGACTGGCGCATGGGTCAGGAGGATGGGCTCGATCTGGCGCTGGAGATGTATCAGCACAGCCAGTGGCGGCGGATCCCCATCCTGATGATCAGCGCCTGGGCCAGAGAGGGGCTACACGCTAGGATGGACAGCATGGGGTTGACCCATTTTCTGCCCAAACCGATGACCGAAAATGCCCTGCTGGCCAAGGTGGACGAGCTGCTTAACGGCAGCTCCTACGAACTCAACCTGCGCAAGGCAGAGGCACAGGGGGATCAGCAACACTTCAAATCCCTGTTGCAGGGTACCCGAGTGCTGTTGGCGGAAGATAACCGGGTCAATCAGCAGCTCATCATCGAGTATCTGCGGCGCGTCGATGCGGTAGTGTGTGTGGTCAGCAATGGTCGGGAGGCGGTGGAGCGGGTCGCCGAGCAGCCTTTTGACGTGATCCTGATGGATTTGCAGATGCCGGTGCTGGACGGACTCGATGCCACCCGCCAGATCCGCAAGATGGTCGACAAACACGATGTGCCCATCATTGCCCTCACCGCCAGTGCAATGCCCGGTGACAAGGAGCGTTGCCTGGGGGTGGGGATGAATGGCTATGTCACCAAGCCGGTGAGCAAGCTGGATCTCTACAACAACCTGCTGCAGTGGGTAAAGCCGCAAGGGGTGGAGCAGGCGGGGATCATGGAGGTGAAACCGCCGGATATGATCGGGATCCTCGATCTGCAGGATGCCCTCAAGCGGCTGGAGCAGGACAAGGAGGCGTTGCAGATCCTGTTCAAGCTGTTCATGTCGGAGCACAAGGACGATCTGTGGGAGATCCGCTCCGCCCTGCGCCGTCAGCAGCCCGAGGTGGCCAGCAAGCTGCTGCACACCCTCAAGGGGGTGTCTGCCAATATCTCGGCGGCCCGTCTGCAATTGGTGGCTGGCGAGCTGGAGTGGCGCTTGCGGCAAAACGAGGTGCTAAGCGAGACGGATCTGGAGCAGTTGCAACAGGTGTTCAGCCAGACCCGGGAAGAGGTGTCACACTTCCTGTTGACCGGTGAGCAGCATGAAAATTCGTATAATCCCTATTCATCAGGGGATGATCGCATGTCACAGTGAATTAAATAGTAATTATTCTCAACCATCCCGGTTCGGGATATGATGAGCTTTCGTTCGAATCGCCTCCAGCCGGAGGCGATTGTTTTCATTCTTCTATTTCTGCGTGGCTTCTCTGATGGCCGCTCCTTGGAGCGGTCACGGGCAGATAGCGCTAAAGGTTGGTGGTGTGAGCGTATTTCTACGATTGAGCTGGTTTTTCAAGGAGCAGTGGCCCCGTTATCTGGCTGCTATCTCCCTGCTGCTGATGGTGGCCCTGTTGACCGTTATTCCGCCCAAAGTGGTGGGCTGGGTGGTGGATGGCATCACCAAGGGCGGTCTCGACAATGGTACCCTGATGCGCTATCTGGCGGGGCTGTTTGGTCTGGGTGTGCTGATTTATCTGCTGCGCTACGTCTGGCGGGTGATGCTGTTTGGTGCCTCTTACCGTCTGGCCTATGTGTTGCGCAATCGCCTTTTCAGCCATTTCACCCGGATGAGCCCCGATTTTTATCAGCGCCACCGTACTGGCGATTTGATGGCCCATGCCACCAATGACATTCAGGCTGTGGAGATGACCGCTGGCGAAGGGGTGCTGACTCTGGTGGACTCCATCATGGTCGGGGTATTGGTGCTCTCCATCATGTGCAGCCAGTACTCCTGGCAGTTGACGCTGGTCTCCTTGCTGCCGCTGCCGGTGATGGCCTATTTCATGAACCGCTTCGGCACCCAGATCTACACCCAGTTCAAGGCGGCGCAAGGGGCCTTCTCCAGGCTCAACAACAAGACCCAGGAGGCCCTTTCCGGCGTACGGGTGTTGAAATCCTATGCGGTTGAATCGCTGGAAGATGAAGGCTTTGCTGAGCTGACCAAACAGGCGGGGGAGCGCAATATGGCGGTGGCCCGCATCGATGCCAAATTCGATCCGGTCATCTATCTCTGTATCGGTTGCTCCTACTTCCTCGCGGTGGCGGGGGGCAGTGTGCTGGTGCTGCGCGATGAGCTGACCCTGGGTGAGCTCACCAGCTTCACCATGTACCTCGGCCAGCTGATCTGGCCGATGTTTGCCATCGCCTGGCTGTTCAACATCATCGAGCGGGGCAGCGCCGCCTACTCCCGTATCGAAAGCCTGCTTGGGGAGCGCAGCGATATCGAAGAGCCCGCCCAGCCGGCGGTGTTTACCTCTGCCTTTCCTTTGCAGATCAAGGGGGTGAGTTATCAACTTGAGCAGCGCACCCTGCTTGCGGATATCGACGTTACCCTCAAGCAAGGGGGGATGCTCGGGGTGGTGGGGCGCACCGGGGCAGGCAAGAGCTCCCTGCTCAAGCTGTTGATGCGCCTTGCCAATCCGACTCACGGTTCGATTGTCATGTGTGGCGTTCCGATTGACCAGCTGCCGCTCGCCACACTGCGCAGCCAGTTTGCCTATGTGCCGCAGGAGCCATTCCTGTTTTCCACCACTATCGCCGCCAATATCGCCCTCGGCAAACCCGATGCGAGCCGCGAGGAGGTCGAACGGGTGGCGCGCATTGCCTGTGTCCACGATGATATTGTGCGTTTCCCCAAGGGCTATGAGACCGAGGTGGGGGAGAAAGGGGTGACCCTCTCCGGCGGCCAGAAACAGCGGCTGGCCATTGCCCGCGCCCTGCTGCTGGAGGCGCCCATTCTGGTGCTCGATGATGCGCTCTCGGCGGTAGATGCCCACACCGAGCAGCAAATTCTGCATGCCCTCAAGGCCCATCGTCGCACCCTGATCCTGGTCAGCCATCGCATGACGGCGGTGGAGCAGGCCGACGAGATCCTGGTGCTGGAGCAGGGGGCCGTTAGCGAGCGGGGTCATCACGGTACCCTGATGGCGCACAATGGCTGGTATGCAGATATGGTGCGTTACCAGCGTCTCGAAGAAGCGGTGGAGGAGAGCCTGTGAATCCGACCATTAAACGACTGCTCGCCTACTGCGCCCAGTATCCCCGCTGGCTTATTCAGGCGGGGATCTGTTTGCTGCTTGCCACCGGCGCCGAAGTGGCCGGGCCGCTGCTGATCAAGCTCTTTATCGATGACTATCTGGCGCCTCGCAATATCGTGCTGCCTACCATAGCTCTGATCGCAGCGGGCTATCTGGGCTTACAGGTACTCTCGGCGGCGGGTTTCTATTTGCAATCCTTGAGCTTCAATCGCATCGCTCAGGCGGTGGTGCAAACCCTGCGCGAGCAGGTATTTGCCACCGCCATCCGGTTGCCAGCCCGCTATTTTGACAAGCATCGCTCCGGCTCGCTGATTTCCCGCATCACCAACGACACCGAAGCGATCATGAACCTCTATGTGCAGGTGATCGGCTTGCTGGTGCAAAAGGTGGTGCTGTTGTGCGGCATCCTCATCTCCATGGCGCTGCTGGATCTGCGGCTGATGCTGGTCTGCTCCCTGTTGCTGCCCGCTGTGGGCGGGGTGATGTGGCTCTACCAGAAACTGAGTGTGCCGGTGGTGCGAGCAACCCGCAGTCTGCTCTCCGACATTAACAGCCGCCTCAACGAGTCGCTGCAGGGGATGCCGGTCATTCAGGCTATGGTGCAGGAGCGACACTTTGCCAACGCCTTTGCCGAGGTGAACCAGCAGCACTGGTCGGCACGGATCAAGAGCCTCAAGATCAACGGCATTTTGCTGCGTCCGCTCATCGATCTCTTCTACATGATGGTGCTGATTGGCCTGTTGGCGCTGTTCGCCCACGAGGGGGTGAGCCACGCTGGTGCCATTCAGGTGGGGGTGCTCTACGCCTTTATCAGCTATCTGGGGCGGATGATCGAGCCGCTCATCGAGATGACCAACCAGCTTAACCAGCTGCAGCAGGCGATGGTGGCGGGGGAGCGTGTCTTTGCTCTGCTCGATGAAACCCGCGAGAGCACCGATGGCGAGATGATCGCGCTGGAAGGGCGGGTCAGTTTCGAGCGGGTGAGCTTCTCCTACGATGGTGAGCAACAGGTGCTGCGGGAGGTCAGCTTTGCCGCAAAACCGGGCCAGATGCTGGCGCTGGTGGGCCATACCGGCAGCGGCAAGTCCACCATCATCAGCTTGCTGATGGGCTTCTATCCGCTGGATCAGGGGCAGATCCGCTTCGATGAGCACGCACTGGATACCCTGTCGCTGGCGGCTGTGCGCCGCAGCATCGGGCTGGTGCAGCAAGATCCTTTTATCTTCGTCGGCACCCTGGCGGAGAACCTGCGTCTCGGCCGCGCCGGAATAGACGAAGCGCGGCTCTGGCAGGCGTTGAGCGAGGTGCAGTTGGCCGAGTTTGTGCGCAGCTTGCCACAGGGGATCAACACCTTGATGGAGGAGGGGGGCAAGAACCTCTCCGCCGGTCAGCGGCAACTGCTCTCCTTTGCCCGCGCGCTGGTGGGGGATCCGCGTATCCTCATTCTGGATGAAGCAACGGCGAGTGTGGACTCTCAGACCGAGCTGGCGCTGTCGCAGGCGATCTCTGCCGCCCGTCGTGGCCGCACCACCATCGCCATCGCCCACCGCCTCTCGACCATCGTCGATGCGGACGAGATCCTGCTGCTCTCCCGCGGTCAGGTGAGCGAGCGGGGTACCCATGGTGAGTTGATGGCCCTCGGCGGTCACTATGCCCAGCTGTTCGAGATGCAGAGTCAGGGGGCCTGGCTGGAAGAGAAGCGCGCCTGATCGGCACATTTGCTGTAACAGCGACATGAGCGAAAAGAGGGAACCGGTGCGGTTCCCTCTGTTTTTTTGGGTTGGGCAAAAGGTCGTAACCGTGATCCCTGTGCTTGTCGAATGGCGCAGATGCAGGCAACATGTTGTTTACATTAACTCATCGGATCAGTTCGCATATGGATTTGCAACGCTTCAAAGCCAATCTGGCGCTCCGGCTGTTTGCCTGGCGCTATATTCCCGTCATCGGGTTTTGTGCCCCGATCATCGAAGAGATGAACGCCAAGGCGCTGCGCATCCGCATTCCCCTTGGCTGGCGTACCCGCAACCACCTGGGCAGCATGTATTTTGGCGCGCTGGCGACCGGCGCCGATCTGGTAGGTGGTCTACTGGTGATGGAGAAGGGGCGGCAGCGGCGCAAGAAGGTGCACTTCGCCTTCAAAGATGTGCAGGGGGAGTTTTTGAAACGACCGGAGGGGGATGTGCAGTTCGACTGCGCAGCGGGGGAGGAGATCGATGCCATGATCGACGAGTCGTTGGCAAGCGGTCAGCGCATTAATCGCCCCATCCGGGTGGTGGCAACCTGTCCGTCATTGAACGGGGATGAGGCGATGGCGCGTTTTGTGCTGACCCTGTCGATCAAGGCCAGCTAGCGGGTTGCCGGAGAGTGGCCCCCCGAGACGGGGTTAGCCAATCTCCGGGCTGACGCCCTCTTTCACCACGACCTTCATGCCGTTGAAGTTGACCACCTGTTCGGCCACGATCTTGCAGCGCTTGCGGGTCTCCACCTGACCGTCCACCTCGACCAGCCCTTCGGCAACGAGGGCTTTGGCGGCGCCGCCACAATCGGCCCACCCCTGATGTTTGATAAGGTCACACAAGGCAACGAAGGGGTGACCTTCGAGCAGAAACGTCTCCATGGGAAATCCTCTAGATGGATGAATGCCGGATACAGCAGGGCGACTATTTTAGGCAGTTCGCTCAGGCAAAGAAAGGAAGAGGAACCACTCGCTGTGAAAAAGTGGCCGATTGTCCTTGAGGTGGCGCTTTCGCAAGTCCTGATGGAGAGGTGAGAGGGCCACCCGTGACGTATCGTGACGCACCTCGTCCCTGCTGGTGTGCCCACACTCTCCCCTGACTGTTAGGATCGGGCCACTCTCAATGGCCCAAGGAACTTCCCATGACACTCTCCCGCCTGCTGCTGGCATGCAGCGCCCTTACTCTGTGCGGTGTCGCGCAGGCCAGTACTCCGGTGCAGGTCTCGCTGCCCGGGGTCAATTTGCCCGCGTCCCATCAGGTGGAAGGGGCGCGCGCCTCGCTGCTCTACGGTCGGACCGGTCAGGTGAAGGGTATTGATCTGCCGATCTTCGCCCTCTCAGATGTGGATCAGTTCAGCGGCCTGCAGCTCGGGGTATTCCTGGGTGCTGGCCGGGTGCGCCACCAGTTTGGCGGGGTCGCCATCAACGCCATCAACTGGCACGAAGGGCAGGATACCGGCGTCAATCTGGGGCTGGTCAATCTGACCAACAATGTGCAGGGGCTCAACTGGGGGGCGGTCAATATCGCCAAGGGCAATGCGCTGGCCAACGTTGGCTTTGTCAACTATGCCGAGCGTACCACCTTCCAGATTGGCTTTATCAATGCCACCAAGCACCTCGATGGCTTGCAGATCGGGCTGGCCAACTATGCCGCCAACGGCGTGTTCCCCATTCTGCCACTGGTGAACTTCCAGAAATCGTTCTGACCAAGGCAGTTCGCTTTGCGTTAAAGGCATCTGCTGATTACCCTGTGCCTCTTGCAACTTGTGACAGGCGAACAGAGGTAATTGATGACGGCAGGGCAGATGAGTGCAATCGGGATCGGCTGGGATGTGCGTGGCTGGCAGGGCAGTGCCCAGGCGGTGGCCGTGGTGGGCTGGCAGGCCGAATCCAACCGCCTGCACTGGCTCGGGGTGTCGCCGCTGTTTCGCTTGAGCTCGCGGGTGGCGCCGGATCTGGCCGCTCTGCTGCGTCCGGCCCTGCAAAACGAGCTGACCCTGATGCAGGTAGAAGCCTGCCCGCAACTGGCGCTCGGTATCGATGCGCCGCTTGCCTTTTCCCGCGCCTTGCGGGATCTGCTCAACGGCCAGCCACACAGCTGCGCAGTGCCCGAGCGGGAGATAGACAACCCCTACGCCTACCGCGACTGCGAGCGCTGGCTGTATCAGCAATACGGCAAGAAGCCGCTCTCGGCTATCTTCGACCGGCTCGGCAACAACGCTACCCTGGCGCTCTCCATGCTGCCGCGGCTCTCGGATCTGCAACTGGTGCCGACCGTTGCCCCGAAGGCCAGTCGTGCCGTGCTGGAGGTCTATCCGGCATTGGCCAAAGTGGGCGGCAAGGCATCCCCTGCCAGACCCGAGCTGGCGGCGCTGCTGCCTGCCGATGTGGTGACGGATACGGATCGCTACGATGCGGCGCTGTGCGCCCTGATGGCGCTGCAATATGCCGCTGGTGGCAAGGTGACGGTATTGCCTGAGCTGATTTCGCCACCCAGTGACATGCCGTGTGATGAGGGATGGGTCTATCACTTTGCCCGTCATGGCGTTGAGCACAACGGCATGTGATGGACGGTGACGCGGCGCATCATGGCGCCGCTCATCCTGTCGATGCGGGCCAAATGGCGCAAAAAACCTGTCTTTAGTCAGGAAATTGCCTGTTCATCCCGCGCCAAGGTGGCGCATCGTTATCTTCATCCGATATATTGCCCACCTTGCTGATCCTTTGCTGTGGTATTCCCGATGAAATCCGTTCTCTCTATTCAGTCCCACGTGGTCTTTGGTTGTGCCGGCAACAGCGCGGCCGTCTTCCCCATGCGCCGCCTCGGTATGGATGTATGGCCCATCAACACGGTGCAGTTTTCCAACCACACCCAATATGCCCAGGGGTGGCAGGGAATGGCGATGCCGGCGGGTCATATCAGTGCGCTGGTGAAAGGATTGGGCAATATCGAGGTGTTGAGCCAGTGTGACGCCGTGCTGAGCGGCTACCTTGGCTCCGCCGAGCAGGGGGACGAGATCCTGACCGTGGTCAACGCCGTCAAGGCGGCCAACCCCGATGCCATCTACTTCTGCGATCCGGTGATGGGTCACCCGGAGAAGGGGTGTATCGTCGCTCCCGGCGTCACCCGTTTCCTGACCGAGCAGGCGTTGCCGGTGGCCGACATGATTGCCCCCAACCTGCTGGAGCTGGAGACCCTCTGTGATACCCATCTGGCAGATCTGGATCAGACCCGCGCGGCTGCCCATCAGCTGCTGGCCCGCGGCGTCAAGCTGGTGCTGGTCAAGCATCTCGGTCGTGCGGCGCAGGACTCCAGCCGCTTCGAGATGCTGCTGGCCACCCCGCAAGGGGATTACTTGATTGCCCGTCCGCTCTATGACTTTGCCCGCCAGCCGGTAGGGGTGGGCGATCTTATCAGCGCCCTGATGCTGGCGAATCTGCTGGCCGGTCACGATGCGGTCAGCGCGTTCGAGCGCACCAACGCCTCGGTGGATGCGGTGCTGCAGGAGACCTGGCGCCAGCAGGCTTACGAGCTGCAACTCATCGCCGCGCAAGATGCCTTCGCCCTGCCAGAGGTTGCAGTGCGAGCGGTGAAACTGCCCTGATACTGCGCAGGCGTTCGTCTATCTAGACAAGCGATGGGATGCAGATGAAAAAGGCTTGCCAATGGGCAAGCCTTTTTACTGTTTGCACTGTTTAGTGCGGCAAGCAATCAGGGGCGGGGATGGCGGAGGCGATAACGCTCTGCCATGGCATTGGCCGCTACCATGGCGGCGTAGACATCCTGTTCACTCACTGTCATCGGCATGTTGCCCATGGTATCGAGGGGATCGCAGGCCAGCTGCGCTACCTTACGCCACTCGCTTTCATCAAAGTGGGTGAGCCCCAGCTCTTGCAGTGTCATGGGCAGGCCTGCGCAGTCGATGATGCGAAACACCTCATCAAGCTCATGTTGTGGGGCGCGCTCAAGCACGAGTTGGGTCAGCAGGCCGAAGACCACCTTCTCGCCATGCTGGGCACGATGGAGCTCCGGGATCAGTGACATGCCATTGTTGACGGCATGAGCGGCGGCCAGTCCACCGGCTTCGGCGCCGACCCCGCTGAGGTAGATGGTGGCCTCGATGACCTGCTCCAGCGCCGGGGTCGAGACATGGTGGCGTATCGCATCCATGGCCAGCTCGATGTTCTCACCAAGCAGCTCGTAACAGAGCTGTGCCAGACCAAGGCCAGTGCGTGAAGGACGCTTGCCGACCAGATTGAGTCCGTCCGACCGATAGCAGGCGCGCGCCTCGAAATAGGTGGCCAGGGCATCGCCAACGCCTGCGGAAAAGAAGCGGGGAGGGGCGGCGGCAATGATGGCCGTGTCAGCCAGCACCACGTCCGGATTTTGCGGCAGGAAGAGATAGCGCTCAAATTCCCCCGCCTGGTTGTAGATCACCGCCAGTGCCGTGCAGGGAGCATCTGTGGAGGCAATCGTCGGGAACAGCACAACCGGACGGCGCAGATAGAAGGCCACGGCCTTGGCGACATCCAGCGTCTTGCCGCCGCCGATCCCGACAATCACGTTTGCACCATATTGCTCTGCAAGGTGGGTCAGGCGGTGGATCTCCTGTTCGGTGCATTCGTAGCGAAACTTGTCGACCACTCCCCTGAGGCCTGCCTGCAGGAGCCCTGCCAAAGCTTCTTCCCGTACCCGCTCCAGAATGAACTCATCGCTGATGAGCAACGCATAGTCACCAAAATCTTTAACGTGCTCATGGAGTTGCGGGAGAAGGTGTTGACCGATGATGAACTTTTTGGGGGAGGTAACTGTACGGGGCAAAGTGGGCATCCATTATTCCTCAAGGCAGTGAACAACATAGATTTGATTATCAAATGGGTCTCTCACGATACGCCGGATGAGGCAATAGATGAAGAAGAAAAGAGGGGCGTTTTAATCATTAATTAATCTTTCTGTTTGTTTGGTTGTATTTTGGGGCGAGCGATTGGCGGTGTTGAGACATGCAGGATCAATGGCTCTATCGTGGCAATCCGTCGCAAGCCATATTGCTGCAACAAGCTGTCACGCGGGCAACAAGCAAGGCCGCTTGGTGCGGCCCTGCTGTATGTGGATAAGGCATAGGGGATGGTCAGAGCGGTTTGTAGAAGATGACGGTTGCAGCAAGAGTGCCATCTGCGTTGCGCGCAAAGCTCGGGATCTGGCCCGCCTCCAGATAGCCGAGTTGACGATAAAGGTGGGAGGCCACATCACCGGCGCGAGTATCCAGCACCAGCAGTGAACGGCTCGCGGCATGGGCGCCTTGTTCCAAGGCCTGCATCAGCGCACGACCGACACCTTTTCCTCTCGCCGTTTGCAGTACCATCAGTTTTTCCACTTCGGCTCGGTGGCGACCGTTGGCCTTGCCACAGAGCGCGAGCTGAATCGCTCCCACGAGCTGTTGTTGCTCAAGGGCAAGCCACAGCTTTCGGTGACCTGCCACAAGATCTGCTTCAACTCCTTGCCAGTAGCGGGCAGATTCCTCCATGGTCAGCGGCGGTAAAAAACCGACCGAGGCGCCGCTATCGACACAATCTTGCAGCAGGGTGATGAGCGCACTTTGGTAGGTCGCTGCGCTTTTAACTTCCACAATATCCATCTGACATCCTTGTCGTTGCGATGTTATGTGGCTGATTGCCACCGTTGGTTCATATGCGGTAGGTACTTATGCTCGCCGCGAGTACGGCTAGTCAGCGGATCAGCTCCTGCTCAACCAGCCAGGTAAACAGCAGGCGGGAGACGGGGGAGAGCTCATCGAGGTGAGAGCTATCGAGCCAGCGCAGCTCGGCAATTTCGGCCGAGGCGATTGGGGTGCCGCTAGCTTCGCCGGTGTAGCAGCGCAATCTCACCTCGACACCTGCCGGTTTGCCATCGGCCTGGGCGTTGAATTCGCAGGCAAAGCGCAGGGTGTCGGGTTGCAGGGTGACAGCCAGCTCCTCCTCAATCTCGCGGATCAGCGCCGCCTCGTCGCTCTCGCCCGGTTCCCGCTTGCCGCCCGGGATGTAATAGATGCCCTTGCCGTGGGAGCGGGCGCAGAGCAGTTGCTGATCTTTAAAGGTGAGCCAGGCGAGTTTGTCGATCATCTGTTTTCTCTCCAATGGGGTTGCCGTGATGAGCACTGGCGCACTCAAGCGCACAGTTGTTTTGCATGCCGGCAGCCTAACAAAGATGAAGTTGAGTCCCAAGTAGAAAGAGGGGATAGGCCGGAAACGCACTGTTTCCAGCGCGGTGACTGCGTAGCTGAATGAGTGCGCAATGGCTGGTTCGCCACAGCCTTCTCGTCCCTAAAAAAGTGGACTGGCGCACACCACGACAGGACCGGACTGGGCGAAGGCGGGGCCCTTGTGGTTTAATCTTGCCACTTTAGCGGTAGTAGGCGACGAGCCTGCTACCTTGCGTGGGCAAGATGCAGGTGAGCAAGATGCAGATAGCAGCAGAGAGCAAGTTTATCGGACTCGGGGTCGCGGGCAATTTCGCCGGTCATCTGGAGCAGGCGGGTGAAGCATCGGACTTCGTAGCCGTAGTCGTGCGTGACACCACAGCGCCCAAGGCGCTGTTCCCCTTCTTCGTGCCGGGCCATCCGGGTCAGCTCGGGGTATTCCCGTTGAGCGACAAGGCGATCTTCCTGCCGGAAGCGGCGGTCAGCGGTGACGAGAAGGTGCAGATCGAGCCGGAAGTAGCCCTCTGGTGCGAGCTGGAGTATGCGGGCAAGCAGGTGGTGGCGATCCATCCCCGTGCCTTTGGTGCCTATAACGACTGCTCCATCCGCCGTCCCAACGCCAAGAAGATCAGCGAGAAGAAGAACTGGGGCGAAGAGAGCAAGGGGTTGGCGGCCAACCTGCTGCCGCTTTCCGGTTTTGCCGCCGGTTGCGAGCTCGATGACTATCGTATCGCCTGCTATCTGGAGCGCGATGGCGAGCTGCACGCCTACGGGGTAGACAGCGCCGCCATCGACTACAGCTACTTCCACGGCAAGCTGCTCGACTGGGCCATCGACAAGTTCAATCATCAGCAGGATGAAGGGCCGGCGGAGCACATTCAGGGACTGCTGGCGCAGGCGGGACATCCTCCCCATGCGCTCATCAGTATCGGTGCCACCCGCTATACCCCGTTTGGCGAGACCCACTTCCTCAAACCGGGCGACACTTCCTGCGTGGTGGTCTATCCGGGCAGCCGTTATAGCGAAGCGGATATTCGCGAGGCGATCCGCAGCCGCAACTTTGGCGCTGATATGTCGGTGCTGCTGCAGGCGGTGCAGGCGCGCTAATCACCGTTGCCAGCGGGAAGGTGTCTCTTCCCGCTGGTTATCATATCGAGTCATTCCATGACGATTGTTCCGGTATCCCGGGCCGATTATCCGGCCCTGATCGATCTGTGGGAGGCCTCTGTTCGGGCGACCCACCACTTCCTGCCCGAGGCCGAGATCCTGGCTCTCAAACCGCTTATTCTGGAGCACTACTTCGATGCGGTGACACTGCACAGTGCCCGCACAGAAGAGGGGCAGATTACGGGTTTTAGCGGAGTGTACGAGGGCAAGCTGGAGATGCTGTTTGTGGCTCCCGGGGCGCGAGGCAGTGGCGTGGGACGTTTGCTGGTGGCCCATGCCATCACGCAGGGCGGCGCGACGCAGGTTGACGTCGACGAGCAGAACGAACAGGCGGTGGGCTTCTATCTGAAGATGGGATTCACCGTGACGGGTCGCTCGCCGCTGGATGGTCAGGGCAAGCCCTATCCGCTGCTGCATATGGCGCTGGCGCCGACCTGATCGTGCCTGATGAGGCGCAGTACCCATAAACCAACGGGGGATGGCATCAGCCATCCCCCGTTTTTTTGATCGTGTTTGTTACTTGCTGGCGACCTTGTTCACTACCTTGATCAGCTGATAGCGCACGGAGGGGGCATCGGCCGGCACATCGGTGAGCTGCTCCTTGCTGACTGTGAGCTGATAGCGATAGCCCGGCTCGAACTGGAAACCTTCAATATTCTGGTAGAACAGCGTCCAGGGCTGCTGCTCATCACTGCGAACCTGCATGCACTGCATCGGGCCAACTCCGACGCAATCGACCAGCTGGCTGTTGATATAGAGGGTCTCCCCCTGTGACGATGCAGGGGCGCTCTGGCAGGCGGTCAGCAGCAAGGCTGCGCTGATAAACAGTGGTTTCATAATGGACTCCTTAACGCGAAAGGGGGCATTAGAGCGGCAAACAAAAAGGCGGTCAATGACCGCCTTTGTAACAAACCATATCAGCGCAGTGGTTAGCGCTGCTCGAGTGGAGTGAACTCGCGCAGCGGGTGGCCCACGTAGAGCTGGCGTGGGCGACCAATCTTGCTGTCCGGGTCTGAGTGGAACTCGTTCCAGTGGGCAATCCAGCCAATGGTGCGGGAGATGGCGAAGATCACGGTGAACATGCTCATCGGGATGCCGATCGCCTTCATGATGATGCCGGAGTAGAAGTCTACGTTCGGGTAGAGTTTCTTCTCGACGAAGTAGGGGTCGGAGAGCGCAATACGCTCCAGCTCCATGGCCACATCCAGCAGCGGATCCTTGATCTGCAGCTCGGTCAGTACTTCGTGGCAGGTTTCGCGCATCACGGTGGCACGGGGGTCGTGGTTCTTGTAGACACGGTGACCGAAGCCCATCAGGCGGAACGGATCATTCTTGTCCTTGGCCTTGGCGATGTACTCGGGGATGCGATCCACCGAGCCGATCTCTTCCAGCATGCGCAGGCAGGCTTCGTTGGCACCACCGTGGGCCGGTCCCCACAGGGAGGCGATCCCCGCGGCGATACAGGCGAACGGGTTGGCACCGGAGGAGCCAGCCAGACGAACGGTGGAGGTGGAGGCGTTCTGCTCGTGATCTGCATGGAGGGTAAAGATACGATCCATGGCACGTTCAACGATGGGGTTGACCTTGTACTCTTCGGTCGGCACGCCAAACATCATGTGCAGGAAGTTACCGGCATAGGAGAGGGCGTTACGCGGCTGCATGAACGGCTGGCCGATGGAGTACTTGTAACACATGGCGGCCAGAGTCGGCATCTTGGAGAGCAGACGGAAGGCACAGATCTCGCGATGCTGCTCGTTATTGATGTCGAGGGCATCGTGATAGAAGGCGGAGAGGGCGCTGACCACACCGCACATGATGGCCATGGGGTGGGAGTCACGACGGAAGCCGCGGAAGAAGAAGGCTATCTGCTCGTGCACCATGGTGTGGCGGGTGACCAGGCGTTCGAATTCGGCATATTGGGCCTTGGTCGGCGCTTCGCCGTACAGCAGGATATAGCAGACTTCCAGATAGGTGGCCTGAGTGGCCAACTGGGCGATGGGGTAACCACGGTGCAGCAAGACACCCTGATCCCCGTCAATGTAGGTAATGGCAGATTTGCAAGAACCGGTCGCCATAAAACCGGGGTCAAAGGTGAAATACCCCTGTGATCCCAATTTTCTGACATCGATGACATCCGGGCCGATGGTGCCGGAGAGGATCGGCAGTTCGACCGGATCTTTTCCGGGCAGGTGTAGGGTGGCTATCTTATCAGCCATAGCACGTCTCCTTTGCTCTTTATAATTTGGTTCCAGTCCTACTCTATTACGACTTTTATGACGCTGGCAAAGGTTGTTACCCATACCGAAGTGGCTGGAGCGCCTTATTTGAAACAGAGTTCCTTATCAATGTCAATTTTGCTGGAACCCCATTAATGGCATTAATGAAATGTTAAATTAAATATGCGATCGAGTTTGCGGTTTTGTGTTTTCTTTGTAGCTAATTGATTGTCTTCGGTTAAGGCCGCCGATATACTGCGCCACGTGGGTCATGGCTGCGGGTGTTTGAAACGCTTTGGCAAAGCCTGATGTGAAACCGAAAACTCGCGTTTTGGCTTTTTCAGAGTGTTTTGGTAACAAAAAACCAACAATCACCATTCCGTGCCCTCAAGTGTGAGTTAAAACAATAACTAACGTGCTCAATGGAGCTGAGTGGGCAAGCGTGAAAAACAAACAGAGACCGGTCAACCTCGACCTACAGACGATCAGCTTTCCTGTCACTGCCATTGCATCCATCCTGCACCGTGTTTCAGGGGTCATTACCTTTGTTGCACTGGGCATCTTGCTGTGGATGCTTGGTACTTCACTCGCCTCTCCCGAAGGGTTTGAAACCGTGGTTGCCATCATGGACAACTTCTTGGTCAAACTCGTGCTGTGGGGGATCCTGACTGCGCTGGCATACCACATTGTGGGCGGCTTGCGTCATCTGGTCATGGATATGGGCTATTGGGAAGAGCTGGAATCCGGCAATCAGAGCGCCCGCGTGGCCTTCGTGATCACCGCGATCCTGGCTGTATTGGCGGGAGTGCTTGTATGGTAACCAATTCTGCAACCTTCGGGCGCAGCGGCGTTCACGATTACATCCTGATCCGCGCCACCGCCCTCATCATGACCTGTTATGTCCTCTATCTGGTGGGCTTTGTCGCGTTCAACGACATCACCTACGAGGTGTGGGCAGGCTTCTTCGCCAAAACATTCACCAAAGTATTCACCCTGTTGACCCTGCTCTGCGTACTGATCCACGCCTGGATTGGTCTGTGGCAGGTGCTGACTGACTATATCAAGCCGGTAGGGCTGCGCGGGGCGCTGCAATTTGCCCTGGTCGTGGTGCTGTTTGTCTATCTGATGACGGGTTTCGTCGTGCTGTGGGGTGTGTAAGGTGACTATTCCAACTCGTGAATTTGATGCGGTGGTGATTGGTGCCGGTGGTGCCGGTATGCGCGCCGCGCTGCAGATTGCCCAGTCCGGCAAGAGCTGCGCTCTGTTGTCCAAGGTTTTTCCAACCCGTTCTCACACTGTCTCCGCCCAAGGCGGGATCACGGTTGCGCTGGGCAATGCCCACGACGACAACTGGCAGTGGCATATGTATGACACGGTAAAAGGTTCCGATTACATCGGTGATCAGGAAGCCATCGAGTACATGTGCAAAACCGGCCCCGAGGCTATCTATGAGCTGGAGAACATGGGCTTGCCCTTCTCCCGTTTCGACAACGGGTCTGTCTACCAGCGTCCGTTTGGTGGTCAGTCCAAGAATTTCGGTGGCGAGCAGGCTGCTCGTACCGCAGCGGCCGCCGACCGTACCGGTCACGCCCTGCTGCACACCCTCTACCAACAGAACGTCAAGAACAAGACCACTGTCTTCTCCGAGTGGTATGCGCTGGATCTGGTGAAGAACCAGGATGGCCACGTGGTGGGTTGTACCGCCATCGACATGGAGAGCGGTGAAGTGGTCTACTTCAAGGCCAAGGCGACCGTGCTGGCCACCGGCGGTGCCGGTCGCATCTACCAGTCCACCACCAACGCCCACATCAACACCGGTGACGGCGTCGGCATGGCGCTGCGTGCCGGCGTCGGCGTGCAGGACATGGAGATGTGGCAGTTCCACCCGACCGGCATCGCCGGGGCAGGGGTGCTGGTAACTGAAGGCTGCCGTGGTGAAGGCGGCTATCTGCTCAATAAAGATGGCGAGCGCTTCATGGAGCGTTACGCCCCGAACGCCAAGGACTTGGCCGGTCGTGACGTGGTGGCCCGCTCCATTATGATCGAGATCCGCGAAGGACGTGGTTGCGACGGTCCCTGGGGTCCGCACATCAAGCTCAAGCTGGATCACCTCGGCAAAGAGGTGCTGGAATCCCGTCTGCCGGGCATCTGCGAGCTCTCTCGCACCTTCGCCCACGTGGATCCGGTCAAAGAGCCGATCCCGATCATTCCGACCTGCCACTACATGATGGGCGGCGTGCCGACCAACGTGAATGGCCAGTGCCTGACCCAGGACAAGAACGGCAACGACGTGCCGGTGGTCGGTCTGTTTGCGGTGGGCGAGATTGCCTGCGTCTCGGTGCACGGCGCCAACCGTCTGGGCGGCAACTCCCTGCTGGATCTGGTGGTGTTCGGCCGCGCTGCTGGCATGCATCTGGTCAACACTCTGGGCGAGATGGAGCACGGTCGTGATGCTTCCGAGTCGGATCTGGATGCAGCACTGGCCCGCTTCAACCGCTGGGAAAATTGCAGTGACGGTGAAGACCCGGTGCAGATCCGCAAAGACCTGCAGCGCTGCATGCAGAACAACTTCTCCGTATTCCGCGAAGGTGCGGCGATGGCAGAAGGGTTGGCCGAGCTCAAGGTTATCCGCGAACGCCTCAAGTCAGCCCGTCTGGATGACACCTCCAAAGAGTTCAACACCCAGCGCATCGAGTGCCTGGAGCTGGACAACCTGATGGAAACGGCGTTTGCCACGGCGGTTGCCGCCAACTTCCGTACCGAGAGTCGCGGTGCTCACTGCCGCTTCGACTTCCCGGATCGCGACGATGAGAACTGGCTGTGCCACAGCCTCTATCATCCGGACACCGAGTCCATGACCCGTCGCGCTGTCAACATGTCACCCAAGACCCGTGAGGCGTTCCCGCCCAAGGTCCGGACTTACTGATTGCGGAGCCAGCCCAATGAACGTCACATTCTCTGTCTACAGATACAATCCGGATGTTGATAACGTCCCCCATATGAAGGAATATCGTCTTGATATTCCTGAAGGTTCCGACATGATGGTGCTCGACGCACTGATCCAGTTGAAAGAGCTGGATCCCACGCTCGCCTTCCGCCGCTCTTGCCGCGAAGGGGTCTGTGGATCAGACGGTCTCAACATGAATGGCAAGAATGGTCTTGCCTGTATCACCCCGCTCTCCGACCTGCTGAAGAAGGGCAATAACGTCGTTATCCGCCCCTTGCCCGGCCTGCCGGTGATCCGTGATCTGGTGATCGACATGACCCAGTTCTACACCCAGTGGGAGAAGGTCAAACCCTTCCTCATCAATGATGACAAGTTGCCGCCGGTGCGTGAGCACCTGCAATCCCCCGAAGAGCGCGCCAAGCTTGACGGCCTGTACGAGTGCATTCTCTGTGCCTGCTGCTCCACTTCGTGCCCCTCCTTCTGGTGGAATCCCGACAAGTTCATCGGTCCGGCCGGGCTGCTCGCCGCCTACCGCTGGCTGGCTGACAGCCGCGATACCGCGACCACCGAACGACTGGGGAATCTGGACGACGCATTCAGCGTGTTCCGCTGCCATGGCATCATGAACTGCGTGAACGTCTGTCCGAAAGGCTTGAACCCGACCAAGGCGATTGGTCAGATCAAGTCGATGTTGCTCAATCGGGCTGTTTAGTATCAGGGCCGGCCAGGTGCTGGCCCGACCTCTGGATAGCCATCCCACCCGTGGCAGGATGGCTATTTGACCCCTACAAGCTGCGCAGCAGTAACAAGAAGTACAAGGGATAGAAATGCATAACGGCGTGATGAAGGCCTGGTTGGAGTCATCTCACCTGGCTGGTGCGAATGCAAGCTATATCGAGGATTTGTACGAATCCTTCCTGGAAAATCCTGACTCCGTGTCCGACGAGTGGCGCAGCCTGTTTAGCGAGCTGCCCCAGGTCAATGGCCATGCGGTTGAACAACCCCACTCCCAGGTCCGCGATTATTTCCGTCGTCTGGCCAAGGATCCCTCTCGCTACAGTGCCCCCGTCTCTGATCCGCAAGTGGATGCCAAGCAGGTGCGGGTATTGCAGCTGATCAACGCCTTCCGTTTCCGTGGTCACCAGAATGCCAATCTGGACCCGCTGGGCCTGTGGCAGCGTGAAACCGTTGCCGAACTGGATCCTGCGTTCCACAACCTGCAGGGCGCAGACATGGAGGCCACCTTCAATGTGGGCTCCTACGCCATCGGTCGCGAGACCATGGTGCTCTCCGACCTCTACGCCTCGCTGAAGAAGACCTACTGCGGCTCCATCGGCGCCGACTACATGCACCTCACCTCCACGGAAGAGAAGCGCTGGCTGCAACAGCGTCTCGAATCCATTGAGGGGAAGGGGAGCTACACCCTCGAAGAGAAGACCCGTTTCCTCGAGAGCCTGACTGCCGCCGAAGGGCTGGAGAAATATCTGGGCGCCAAGTTCCCGGGAGCCAAGCGCTTCTCGCTGGAAGGTGGCGACGCCATGATCCCCATGCTCAAGGAGTTGATCCGTCGCGCCGGTGAGCAGGGCTGCAAAGAGGCCGTTATCGGTATGGCCCACCGCGGTCGTCTCAACGTGCTGATCAACGTACTGGGCAAGCGCGCTCAGGATCTGTTCGACGAGTTTGCCGGCAAGCATGGCGAATCCTGGGGTACCGGTGATGTGAAGTACCACATGGGCTTCTCCTCCGACTTCGCCACCCCGGGTGGCAACGTCCATCTGGCGCTCGCCTTCAACCCCTCCCACCTCGAGATCGTCAACCCTGTGGTCATCGGCTCGGTCCGTGCCCGTATGGATCGTCGCGGTGACAAGGATGGCTCCAGCGTGCTGCCCATCACCATTCACGGTGACTCGGCCATGGCCGGTCAGGGCGTGGTGGCCGAGACCTTCAACATGTCCCAGACCCGCGCCTATGGTGTCGGCGGGACGGTGCGCATCGTCATCAACAACCAGGTTGGTTTCACCACCTCCTATATTCGTGACCTGCGTTCTACCGAATATTGCACCGACATCGCCAAGGCGGTGCAGGCGCCGGTGCTGCACGTCAACGGGGATGATCCGGAGGCTGTGGTGCTGGTGACCCAGATTGCACTGGATTACCGCAACACCTTCAAACGCGACGTGGTGATCGAACTGGTCTGCTACCGTCGTCACGGTCACAACGAAGCGGACGAGCCGAGCGCCACCCAGCCGCTGATGTACCAGAAGATCAAGCAGCACCCGACCCCGCGCAAGATCTACGCCGATCAGCTGGTGGCCGAGGGGAGCCTCGCTCAGGAGCGGGCGACCGAACTGGTCAACGAGTATCGTGAAGCGCTGGATCGCGGCGAGCGGGTGAGCAAGGAGTGGCGGCCGATGGAGCTGCACTCCGTCGACTGGACCCCTTATCTGGGCCACGACTGGAACATGGCCTATGAGAGTGCCGTGCCGATGGATCACCTCAAGAGCCTCGGCGAACGGGTGAGCCAGTATCCGGCGACCCACGTGCTGCAGCGTCAGGTCGAGAAGATTTACGAAGACCGACGTCTGATGGCCGCTGGCGAGAAGCTGGTGGATTGGGGCTTTGCCGAGACCCTGGCCTACGCCACTCTGGTGGACAAGGGGTCCCGCATCCGCTTTACCGGTGAAGACTCCGGCCGTGGCACCTTCTTCCACCGCCACGCCGTGCTGCACAGCCAGACCGATGCCAGCACCTATACACCGCTGTGCAACCTGCACGATGAGCAGGGCCCGTTCGAGGTGTATGACTCTGTGCTGACCGAGAACGCGGTACTGGCCTTTGAATATGGTTACGCCAGCGCCGAGCCGGCTGGCCTCACCATCTGGGAAGCCCAGTTCGGCGACTTCGCCAACTGTGCCCAGGTTGTGGTCGACCAGTTCCTCTCCTCAGGCGAGCAGAAGTGGGGCCGGATGTGCGGCCTGACCATGCTGCTGCCGCACGGTTACGAAGGGCAGGGCCCGGAGCACTCCTCCGCCCGTCTGGAGCGTTATCTGCAGATGTGCGCCCAGCACAACATGCAGGTGTGCGTGCCCTCAACCCCGGCGCAGGTGTTCCATATGCTGCGTCGTCAGGTTGTGCGCCCGATGCGCCGTCCGCTCATCGTCATGACGCCCAAATCCCTGCTGCGCCATCCGCTGGCGGTGAGCAAGCTTGAAGAGCTGGCGGAAGGTACCTTCCAGAACGCCATCGGCGAGATCGATGCGCTGGATCCGAAAGCGGTCAAGCGGGTGGTCTTCTGCTCCGGCAAGGTCTACTACGACCTGCTCGATGCCCGTCGCAAGGCCGAGCAGCAAGATGTGGCACTGGTGCGAATTGAGCAGCTCTACCCCTTCCCGGAAGAGGAAGTGCGCGCCATTCTGGCCGAGTACAGCCATGTCACCGACTTTGTCTGGTGTCAGGAAGAGCCGCAGAACCAGGGCGCCTGGTACTGCACCCGTCACCACTACGATGGCGTGCTGCCAGCCGGAGCCACCCTGCGTTATGCCGGTCGTCCGGCGTCCGCCTCACCGGCCGTCGGTTACATGTCTGTCCACGCCAAGCAGCAAAAAGCCTTGGTGGAAGATGCCCTTACCCTGTAAAGCCTCTGGCATAGAAGTAAAAAGGAACTGATTGGATGACTATCGAAATCAAGGTACCGGATCTGCCGGAATCAGTGGCCGATGCCACTATCGCCACCTGGCACAAAAAACCGGGCGATCTGGTCGCCCGTGACGAAGTGCTGGTCGACATCGAGACCGACAAGGTGGTGCTGGAAGTGCCGGCACCGCAAGCCGGTGTGCTGGGGGATATTCTGCAAGGGGAAGGGGCGACCGTGTTGTCCCGTCAACTGATTGCCATCCTCACCGCCGCCCCGGTGGCCGGTGAAGAGACCAAAGAGAAACCCGCTGAAGCGGTGGCCGATGATGGTGCCGATGGCTTGAGCCCCTCGGTGCGCCGCCTGATTGGCGAGCACGACATCGACGTGACCAAGCTGACCGGTACCGGCAAGGGCGGTCGCATCACCAAGGATGATGTGGAAGCCTTCATCAAGGCCAAGAGCCAGCCTGCGGCAGCCGCACCGGTCGCAACTGCAGCCCCGGCAGCCAAGGTTGCCCCGCTGGGTGGTCGTACCGACAAGCGGGTACCGATGACCCGTCTGCGCAAGCGCATTGCCGAGCGTCTGCTGGAAGCGAAAAACACCACCGCCATGCTGACCACCTTCAACGAGGTCAACATGAAGCCCATCATGGATCTGCGCAAGCAGTACGGCGAGATCTTCGAGAAGAAGCACGGCATCAAGCTCGGCTTTATGTCCTTCTACGTGAAGGCGGTGGTGGAGTCCCTCAAGCGCTATCCGGAAGTGAACGCGGCGCTCGATGGCGATGACGTGGTTTACCACAACTACTTCGACGTCAGCATCGCCGTCTCTACCCCCCGTGGTCTGGTGACGCCGGTGCTGCGCGACTGCGACAACATGAGCCTGGCGGACATCGAGAAGGCCATCAAGGATCTGGCGGGCAAGGGCCGTGACGGCAAGCTGACCGTGGATGAACTGACAGGCGGCAACTTCACCATCACCAACGGTGGCGTGTTCGGCTCCCTGATGTCCACCCCGATCATCAACCCGCCCCAGAGCGCCATTCTGGGGATGCACAAGATCCAGGATCGCCCGATGGCCGTTGACGGCAAGGTCGAGATCCTGCCGATGATGTATCTGGCGCTCTCCTACGATCACCGTCTCATCGACGGACGCGAATCGGTAGGCTTCCTGGTCTCCGTCAAGGAGCTGCTGGAAGATCCGACCCGTCTGTTGCTGGACGTCTAAGCCCGTGGCACCCGGGCAAGGGGTTTGCGCCCCGAGCCGAATGTGCTGCTGGACGTTTGAGTAATACCCGAGCGATTGAAAGATAACGAGGGGCCGCCCAGGCCCCCATTCACAGGGGATTGAGAAACACCAGCCCCGGACGGAAATACCTACAACACGGATAGAGCATCTATGAATCTGCATGAATATCAGGCAAAACAGCTGTTTGCCGAGTATGGCCTGCCGGTCTCCGAAGGTTATGCCTGTGCTACCCCACAAGAAGCAGCCGAAGCGGCCGACAAGATTGGCGGCAATACCTGGGTCGTCAAATGCCAGGTACACGCCGGTGGCCGCGGTAAAGCGGGCGGCGTGAAAGTGGCCAAGAGCAAGGATGAGATCCGTGCTTTTGCCCAGAACTGGCTTGGCAAAAATCTGGTGACCTACCAGACCGATGCCAACGGCCAGCCGGTCACCAAGATCCTGGTGGAATCTTGCACCGACATCGCCAAAGAGCTCTACCTGGGCGCCGTGGTTGACCGTGGTTCGCGCCGCGTGGTCTTCATGGCCTCGACTGAAGGTGGCGTGGACATCGAGAAGATCGCCCACGAAACCCCCCATCTGATCCACAAGGCGGCCATTGATCCGTTGGTGGGTCCGCAGGCCTATCAGGCCCGCGAACTGGCCTTCAAACTGGGTCTGGTCGGCGATCAGATCAAACAGTTCACCAAGATCTTCATGGGTCTGGGCCAGATGTTCCTGGATTGCGATTTCGCGCTGCTGGAGATCAACCCGCTGGTGATCACCGCGCAGGGCAACCTGCACTGCCTGGATGGCAAGATCAATATCGATGCCAACGCACTGTATCGTCAGCCCAAGCTGCGCGAGATGCACGACCCGTCACAAGATGACCCCCGCGAAGCGCACGCCGCCCAGTGGGAGCTCAACTATGTGGCCCTCGATGGCAACATCGGCTGCATGGTCAACGGCGCGGGTCTGGCCATGGGCACCATGGACATCGTCAACCTGCACGGCGGCAAGCCGGCCAACTTCCTTGACGTCGGCGGTGGCGCCACCAAGGAACGCGTAACCGAGGCGTTCAAGATCATCCTCTCCGACAGCAACGTCAAAGCGGTGCTGGTCAACATCTTTGGCGGCATCGTGCGCTGCGACATGATCGCGGAAGGCATCATAGGTGCGGTCAAGGAAGTGGGGGTCAAGGTGCCCGTCGTGGTCCGTCTGGAAGGCAACAACGCCGAGCTGGGTGGTATCAAGCTGGCCGAGAGCGGCCTCAACATCATTGCGGCCAAGAGTCTGACCGATGCCGCGCAGCAAGTCGTCAAAGCAGCGGAGGCCAACTGATGAGCGTACTGATCAACAAGGACACCCGAGTCATCTGCCAGGGCTTTACCGGCGGTCAGGGTACTTTCCACTCCGAGCAGGCGCTCTCCTATGGCACCCAGCTGGTGGGCGGCGTCTCTCCGGGTAAGGGCGGCACCACCCATCTGGGCCTGCCGGTGTTCAACACCGTCCGTGACGCGGTCGAAGCTACCGGCGCCACCGCCTCCGTCATCTATGTGCCGGCGCCGTTCTGCAAGGATGCCATCCTGGAAGCGATCGACGCGGGTATCAAGCTCATCGTCACCATCACCGAAGGCATCCCGACGCTGGATATGCTGGATGTCAAAGTGAAGCTGCAAGAGACCGGCGTGCGGATGATCGGCCCCAACTGCCCGGGCGTTATCACCCCAGGTGAATGCAAGATCGGCATCATGCCGGGCCACATTCACAAGCCGGGCAAGGTGGGCATCGTCTCCCGCTCCGGCACCCTGACCTACGAAGCGGTCAAGCAGACCACTGACGAGGGCTTTGGCCAGTCCACCTGTGTCGGTATCGGTGGCGACCCCATCCCGGGCTCCAATTTTATCGACATTCTGGAGATGTTCCAGAACGACCCGCAGACCGAAGCGATCGTGATGATCGGCGAGATCGGCGGCAACGCCGAGGAAGACGCGGCCGCCTATATCAAGGCCCACGTCACCAAGCCGGTGGTCTCCTATATCGCGGGTGTTACTGCCCCTCCCGGCAAGCGGATGGGCCACGCTGGCGCCATCATCTCCGGTGGCAAGGGTACCGCCGCCGAGAAGTTTGCCGCGCTGGAAGATGCTGGCGTGAAAACCGTCCGCTCCCTGGCCGATATCGGCAAGGCCCTGCGCGAAGTAACCGGCTGGTAATTCCTGTTAGCCCGTTATCTCTAATAAAAGTGCCGCCCGATGGGCGGCATTTTTTATGGGTTTTAAAGTGGTTTGATTTAATCAATCATCGCGATTCAGGCGCTAAACAAATTTTATTACAGGAGATCAGAAACAGTGTGGATACTAAAATAGTCTGCGATTTGAACTTGTCAGATTGATTTGTTCCTTTACCCATTGCATCGAGTGACCTGTTAGTGGGTAATGCTAAAAGTTATGCAAGGATGTCAGTGAGATAACGTAGTGTCAGGAGGACATAATGATTTCACGTATTTTGGGAATTGGCTGCCTTACCAGTATCTGCTTGCCAACAGCATGGGCGGCGGATTGCCCGAACAGGCAACCGGGGCAGCATCTAGAGTTTCTTGGGCGTTCGGCTGACAATTCGGTATCACTATGGCTTTCAAGTCCAGGTTCCGGGGGTAATTTTCGCCTCTCTGCTCCCGGGGTATCTGAAATCGATAGTTGGAATGCAAACCGCTCGTCGTTGCACCTGAGTGTCTCACCTGTAGTACTTGATGACCTTAACGGGACTCACAAACTGGATCTCCTCAATGCGGATGGTTCTTTCAACTGCTTCCTCGATTCGAGAAACCAGAACAATCCGGTATTTCCAAATATTCCCCCGATCGATGGGGGAGATAGTAACGGTGGCACTGGTGGCGGAACTGGAGGTGGGGATGGCGGCAATGGTGGAACTGGTGGCGGAACCGGCGGGGGGGATGGCAGCAATGGTGGTAGTGGTGGTGGCACCGGTGGTGGGAGTGACCCGATCCGCAATATTGTGACCAGTATCAGTGCAGATGCCTTGATGGGCTATTTGAGCGGCTCCCTCAGTATTTCAGATCGTGTCGTTGTCGGGCTTGACCAATTTGAAGATATTGCCGGTCAAAAGGGGTTGTGGCAGGTATGGACTGATGTACGCCATACCGGAGTCTCCGATGATCGTAACGAGATAGACACATCCGGACATGCCAACAGCTTTTTGATCGGTATACACAGATCCCTTGGTAAAGACGGGCTGGGCGGTATTGCATTTGCCAATAGCAAAACCTCTCTTGGCACGTTTGGCAGTTCGGTACGAAATGAGGGGGACAGCTTCTTTGTTGGGCCATATGGCGGCTATAGGCTAGATACGCACTGGCTGCTGGATGGCTGGGCTGCATGGGGACGAACTGATAACGATACCGAACTCGATGTCCTTAAAGGGAGTTTCAAGACAACGACCGGGTTGATCTCAGCCAACCTGACCGGTGGCTACGATGTTGGTGAATATCTGCTGCGGCCCAAGCTTGCCCTCTTTTACAGTCACAATAAATCCGATGCGTTTGATTACACAGGCTCATTGCCTTATGCAAACCAGATTTATAACGTGACATTGCGGGTTAATGAAAACTCTTTTGAATATGCCACCAGTGAAGCATCAGGGGATATCAGTCGTATTTTCACCACAACCGATGGTGTTCAAATTATACCGGCCCTGCGTCTTGGGGTTCGTTATGATATTGAGCGTCCCAATGATGGTCAGATCCTGAATGAAAATCTGACAATGGAAAGTACGACTCCGTGGAGTGGATCTGTACGGATTGCACTGGCGGTAGCCCCTCAGCGTCATCAGCGTTTTGAAGTTATCACCGGTTATTACAGTATCGGGCGTCAGGACCTTGACCTCTGGGATATTAGATTTAACGCCGCAGTGAATTTTTAACTTACATAGGGAGATAAAAGTACCGATAACTTGGTCGGCACTTTGATTTAAATTACTTGTATGGAGATGGTATTCACCTGACAGTTGCCAACAAAAGGGAGTGGTCATACGGCTTCATACCGAATAACAAACTGCATCCCTTGTGGTGGCCCGTGAGAGCCTTATTTAGTTGATGGATATATCCACAAATGGGTGTGTCAGGAGTGCCGAATAGCTAGAGACGGATATCCGGATGTAGGGCTGAAAAGGGAAAATGTGTGCGCAGGAACGTCAGCTTTGCGAAATAGCAAAAAGGCACCCGAGGGTGCCTTTTTCACAATCTGAGTGGCTTGCCTATCAGGCAGCGGCTTTCAGCTGTACTGCGGCGGCTTTCTTGTGATCGCCGATTGGCATCACGGTGCGGCCGAACTGCTCGTTGATCACGGTGGCCATGGCCAGGTAGATGGCGCTGGCGCCACAGATGATGCCTTCGAAACCGGCGATGGTGCCGATCAGGGTGCTGCCGGTGAAGTCACGGGCGGCCAGCAGGAAGAACAGCACGGTCAGGGAGGCGAACACGAACTGCTTGGCGCGCGGGTAGTTGATGGTACCAACCAGCATGAACAGGGTGAACATGCCCCACATCAGCAGATACCAACCCATGTAGGCGTGCGGAGTGGCTTCGGCCAGACCCATGGTCGGCATGATCAGCAGGAACACCAGGCTCAGCCAGAACAGGCCGTAGGAGGTGAACGCGGTCACACCGAAGGTGTTGCCACGCTTGTACTCCATGATGCCAGCGATGATCTGGGCGATGCCGCCGTAGCACAGGCCCATGGCCAGGATCATGGCGCTGATGGGGAAGAAACCTGCGTTATGGATGTTCAGCAGGATGGTGGTCATACCGAAACCCATCAGACCCAGAGGGGCAGGGTTGGCCAATTTTTCGCTCACGTGGCGTTCTCCAAAAATAGAGGTGGGGGTTAACAAAAGACGCGCGATTTTAGGCAGGCTGCGGCGCGCCCGCAAGGGGGCAAGGGGGATAAATCGTAAAAAAACTACGTGATTATTTGCATCAGAGGCCAAATGCTCACCAAGGCAGGCTGTTTGGTGAGCAAAAAGTGTCAAAATAGTTGAGGGGTTGTATTTTTATTACGCTTTTACGAAGTGCGGCGGCGTCACTGATCCAGTGTCAGGATCACTTTGGCTTCCTTGTCCTCTTCCTTGACCTGGCTGTCGAGCACGAACAGCCGCTCCGGGGCGATCCCCTGGCTGTCGACCAGAAACTCCTTGGTATTTTGCGCCCGGCGCATGGCGAGATTGCGCAGGGATTTGGCGGTGATGAGCTGCTGATCCCGCAGCAGGATCACCGCCTGGGCCCGCAGTGCCGCGCTCTCTTCATCCAGATGGAGGCGGTCCGCCAGATCATCCAGATCTTCGCCAAAGCGCTCTTCATAGGCCTGGGCCAGCGCCTCTTGCAGGGCTGAGTCCTGCTCCAGCAGGTCGAGATCCGCCTGATTGCCGGTGAGCTTGGCCAGTACCCGCTCCAGCTTTTGCCGTTGCAGGATGGGGCGCTCCTCGTTGAAGTTGACCTTGCCGCGAATGTTCATGCTGAGCTTGGGTCTATCCTTAAGGGCCTGCGCCAGCTTGACCAGTTTCTCCTGCTGGGTGGGGGTGAGATCGGGATCCCCCGGCAGGAAGGGAAGTTCGTCGAGATCTTCGGTGCCATCGGCCAGCGAGGCGAGCAGGGAGAAGGGGGAGGTGATCGCCTTGCTCAGGGTGTTGCCCAGCACATCCCAGAAGATATTGCCGATGCTGAAGTCCGGTTGATCGAGATCGCCCTTCACCTTGAGGTTCATCTGTATCACCCCGTTGGCATCGCTTAGCAGGGCGATGGCTAGCCCCAGCGGCAGATCCTTGGCCTGATCGCTCTTGATCTTCTCGCCCAGTTGCAGCTTCTTGATGGTGATGTCGTTATCCCCCTCCAGCCGATTGCCCTCCAGCTTGTAGTGCAGCTTCATGGAGAGCTGCCCCTTGTCGATGGCATAACCGGCATAGGTGCCCGAATAGGGGGTGAAGGTGGTGAGCTCCAGATTGTGGAAAGCGACCGCGATGTCGAGGATCGGGTTGGCCACCAGCAGGTTGGTACCGCCGCGAATGGTCACTGGCGCATAGCGATCCACCTTGCCGTTGAAGGCGAGATCGGAGCGTTGCCCCGGAATATTGCTGATATGGCGACTTTGGCCGCCCAGCGAGGCGATATCGGCCACAAAATCTTGGCTCAGGCTGCGATCGGCAAAGCGCAGGTTGCCCTGCTCGGTGCGCAGCTGGTCGATGGTGAAACGAAAGTCGGGAGCCTTGCTGCCTGCCTTTGCTTCAGTACTTTTTGCTGCCGCTGGTTGCGGCAACAGCAGCTGTTGCAGGTTGGTGGTGCCATCTTCGTTGATCTCGATGCGGGCGAAGGGCTTGTTCAGAGCAATGTCCTTGATCCGCATCTGCTGGCTGATGCCGTCGTACGTCAGACCGGTGAGAGCCAGGGTGTTGAACTCCAGCAGCCGCTGATTGTCTGCCCGATCGACTACTTTGAGCCCGTTGATATCGAGCCCCCCTTGCAGGGTCAGCTTGCTCAGATCTCCCTGGGCGGTGGTGGCGAGATCAAGGCGGGTCTTGCTGCTCAGCAGCCCGTTTTGCACCTTAATGCGTACCAGATCGGCTAGATAGGGCTGTGCCAGCGTCAGGGGCAGCCCCTGCTGGTTGATGTCGCCACTTAAGGTGAAAGGAGTCAGGGTCAGTTGGCCATCAAAGGCGAGGGGGCTGCTCTGGTTGAACTGGGTGGCCAGAGTCAGTTTGCTCGGTTGCTCCCCCTTGCTGCCCAGTGGCCCCAACGCCAGCTTGAGGCCGGAGAGCTGGCGTGCCTGCGGTTTGCCGCTGCTCGATTCGGTGAGGGTGAGATCGCCCTTGTCGATAAGGATCTGCTTGATCTGCCACTGCCAGGGTTTGTCTGGCGCATGCTTCTTGCCGTTACCGGCTGTCTTTGCTTGTTGTGCCGACTTGGGCGCCGCATTGTTGGCCACCTCGTTTGCGGCGTGGGCCCCTTTGACGGGCTTGGCGGGGGCCTGTTCAATCAGCAAGTCAGCCAGATCCAGCTCCTGCTGTGGGTTGAGGGTGGCCTTGAGCAGGGGCTGTTGCAGGGTCACCTTGCCGATCTGGAGCGACTGTTTCTGGCCATCGACTGCCAGCTCGCTAAGGGCCAACTGGCCGAAGCGGGCAAATTCGTCGCCCTTGTGTTTTTTAAGCTGCCAGTTGTCTAGCGTCAGCTTGCCTTTGGACAATTGCCACAGCACTCCTTGCTTGCCCTCTTTAAGCTGGTACTCCACCTCTGCATTGGCGTGGCCCTTGGCCAGATCCAGCTTGAGATAGGGTGCCCAGAGCGGGGCGAAGGGTTTCAGCTCGACCTGCTTGAGGCTCACCTTGCCCTGACCCATGCCGCTCATCACATCGAGTTTGCCGTGAGCGGCGAGGCTGCTTTTGCCGTTGATGGCGGCGTTCAGCTGATAGGCGGTCGGGTGATTTGCCTCGGTGCGCAGGTTATCGAGCTTGAGGGTCACTTTCTCCAGATTGAGGAGCGGCAACCAGCCGGGTTCGCTCTCCTTGCGCTGATCCTGATAGCGCACATGCCCGTCAGTGACATTGACACTTGCAATGTCGACCAGCAGCGGGGCTCTGGCTGTTTCGGGCTCGGGGGAGGGCGAAGGGGCGAGCAGGGTCGCCAGCGCATCGGTCAGATTGAGTCGAACCTCCCCCTTTTTGTCTGCCAGCCGTTGCAGCAGCACCACGGGTTTGGTCAGGGTGACGGCGGAAAGCACGACCCCTTTCTGCTGCCAGCTGGCTTGCAGGTCGGGGGTGATAAAGAGCTGCTCAAAACGGACGATAGGCTGCTGTTTGGCATCGAGCAGGGTAGTCGCGCCGAGGGTGAGAGATGGGGTGCGGACTCCTACGTCAATCTCCCCCAGCGTCAGTTGCAGGCCATAGTGCTCAGCCAGCCAGCCGGGCAGATAGCGCTGGACTAGACGGGGGGTTTGCCACAGCAGCAGAGTGATCAGGATAAGAAACAGCAGGAAAGCGTAGGCAAGGTAGCGCAGCAAGCGGAGCTTGGGGGACGCGGGCTCGGTGGTGTTCATTTGGTGCACTCCCATTTGGTTCCCGCCATGGTACAGAAAAGCTGGATAGTAATCATGGGGTTGCGTGCTGTTGTACGCCGTACTTTGTCCAAAGGCGATCCAGTTCACCCTTTTGTTGTAGCACTGCCAGCCACTGTTCCAGCTGGGCAGGGGTAATGGGGGCCGCAGGGTGAAGGATGGCGCGGTGTTGATACTGTTGATCCCATTTTTGCGAGATCAGCAGCTGGTCGGCTGTGTCGGGATTGGCCTGCAGATACTGGTTAAGGTACGAAACGTTGAGAATGGCTACCTCGCCGCGCCCTTTGAGTAGCGCTTGCAGGGCGCTGACGTTGTCTTTGACCAGGGTGATATTGAGCTTGCGCTGCAGGTAGAGGGGATCGGCATTGAACTGGCCGACACCGTAGTGATAGCCGGTCACCCCGATGAGGTGATGGCTGGCAGGATCGTCAAAAAAGCGCTGATCCCGGCCCGCTTTGTTCAGGGCCACATAGACCTCGCCACCACCGAGGAAGGGGGTTGTCATCTTGAATTTATCGGTGTCCCAGCCCCACTTGGTGTCTTCAAACAGCATCAGCGAGAAACGGCCCAGATCGAGCGCCTTGTAACGGTTGGCGGCCGAGGTGGGAACAAAGACGAAGGTCACCTCTTTCTGCACGGCATTGAGCTGGTCGATAAGCTCCAGAGTCAGCCCTTCATAGCGGGAATCGGGGAGTTTGACCACAAAGGGGGCATAGGGGTATCCACCAACCTTGATGAGGGGATGGCTCCAGCCAGAGAGGCTGAACAAGAGCAAAAACCAGCACCAATATCTCATGGGATCCCCAAGGCAAAAGCATGCTCCCAGATTCGGTTAATCTGCGCCAGTTTTCAAGCTGTTAAGGGAATTAACACAGCGCTGTTCGGCGGCTTCCAGCTCGGCCATCACCATCTGGATATCCTCCAGTTGCTGGCGCAGGGCGCCGCGTTTTGCCTCGATCAGCTGGATCATGGAGTGGAGCTGGGTTTTGCTCGATTTGTCGGTGTCGTACATATCGAACAGCTCGCGGATCTCGGCCAGGCTAAACCCCAGCCGTTTGCCGCGCAGGGTCAACTTGAGCCGGATCTTGTCCCGATGGCTGTAGATGCGGGTTTGCCCCTCCCGCAGCGGGGTGAGCAGCCCCTCATCCTCGTAGTAGCGGATGGTGCGCGGCGTGACATCGAACTCGTGGGCCAGCTCCGAAATGCTGTAGGTGATCTCCTTGCCGGGCAGGGAACGGGACATGGTCATGACTCCTGTTGCTGGGCGTGTGGCTGGCAGAGGCGGGCACGCAGCCGCTCGGCATTGGCGTGCAGGGCCTGACCGACCCGCGAGCCGTTGGGGCGAGCGAGCTGCTCGCTCACCCACTGGCCGGTGGCCGCCAGTTTGTCGAGATCCACCCCCGTCGTCATGCCAAGGCCGTGCAGCAGGTAGACCACCTCTTCTGACGCCACATTGCCGGAGGCGCCCGGCGCATAGGGGCAGCCGCCAAGCCCCGCCACCGAGCAGTCGATGGTGCGAATGCCGCGCTCCAGCGCGGGTAGCAGGTTGGCCAACCCCTGGCCGTAGGTGTCGTGAAAATGGACCGCGAGTCGCCCCGCCGGGATCTCGTGCAGTACCGCATCCAGCATGGGGGCCACGGTGCCCGGAGTGCCGACGCCTATGGTGTCCCCCAGCGAAATTTCGTGGCAACCGAGATCCAGCAGTTGCTCGGCCATGGCAGCGACCCGTTTCGGGCTGGTCGGGCCATCGAACGGGCAGGCGATGACGGTGGAGAGGTAGCCGCGCACCTTGATGCCGAGGCGGCGTGCCTCCTGCACCAGCGGGGCGAAGCGCACCAGCGACTCCTCCACGCTGATGCCGATATTGGCGCGGGTAAAACCGTCGGAGCAGGCGGTGAAGAGGCCAATCTCATCGGCGCGGGCGGCAATGGCTGCCTGCAAGCCTTGCAGATTGGGCACCAGAGCGCCGTAACGGGTTGAGCCCTTGCGCGGCAGTGCCTCGAACAGCGCAGCGGAGTCCGCCATCTGCGGCACTTTTTTGGGCGATACAAAGGCACCCACCTCGATGCGTTGCAGGCCGCTGTCGGTAAGGCGCTGGATCAGCTCCAGCCGCTGTACCAGGGAGAGGGGCGCAGCTTCATTTTGCAGGCCATCTCGCGGCCCCATCTCCACCAGACTGACCCTGTCGTCACGGACGTCCTGTGATCGGTTCATGGGTGATCCTCCTGTGTGGCAATCTCTTCGGCAAAGCGCACCAGCACGGTTCCCTGGCTTACCTGCTCGCCCTGTTTGCACTGCAGGGCTTCAATTACCCCGTCACGCTCTGCACGCAACTGGTGTTCCATCTTCATCGCCTCCAGCACCAGCAGGGGTTGCCCCTTGCTGACTGTTTGCCCCTGCTCGATCAGCACGGCTACCACTATGCCGTGCATGGGGGCGATGGCGCCCTGCGCCTTCTCGTTTGTCTGATCATGATGGTGGCTGTGCTGCCGATCATCGGCCGCGAAACGGATGCGCTGGCCCGCCAGGGTCATGATGAAGGTTGCCTCCGGGCCTGTGACCGTCTGAATGGGGATCTGTTGCCAGCAGCCACCCTGCTGCAGCCGGATATTATCGTCACCTCTCTGGTAGCAATGAGTCTCCCCTTGCCACTCAAACTGGCCGCCATGATCGTTAAGGGTCAATACCCGGTGCTCATCACCGATGCGCACCGCCGCTTTCCAGCAGCGATCCGGCCCCAGCCGAAATCCGCAGGCTTGCTGCCAGGGGGAGGTGCCCGCAGGGCGGCTCGCCAGCCAGAGGGTGGCCAGCGGCCAGGCGAGCTCAGGAATGGGCCGTGCTGTGGTGGGTATGGGCCACTGGGTATGGTGGCCCATGGCCAGGACGTCAGGCTCTTCACAAAGGCGCAGCAAGAGCGTGCCGTTGTGTACCAGCGGGCCGAGATCCAGTGCCGCCAGCGCATCGGCCAGTTTGGCGAACGCCTCGGTGCGGCTCTGGCCGTGGGCGATCAGCTTGGCGATCATGGGATCGTAATAGGGGCTCACCTCATCGCCAGCGGTGACGCCGGTGTCGATGCGCACGCCAACGGGCCAGTGGAGCCAGTGGATAGGCCCGCTGGCAGGCAGAAAACCGGCCGCCACATCCTCGGCGTAGAGGCGCGCTTCCACCGCATGGCCGCGCAGCACAACTTCCTCCTGAGTGAGTGGCAGCGGCTTGCCTTCTGCCACGGCCAGTTGCCAGGCCACCAGATCCTGCCCGGTCACCGCTTCGGTGACCGGATGCTCCACCTGCAGCCGGGTGTTCATCTCCATAAAGAAGAACTCATCTTTGCAGAGCAGGAACTCGATGGTGCCAGCCCCCTGATAATGGATGGCTTTGGCTGCGGCCACGGCTGCCTCCCCCATGGCGCGGCGCAGAGCCGGAGGGATGTCGGGGGCGGGCGCCTCTTCGATCACCTTCTGGTGGCGTCGCTGCAAGGAGCAGTCCCTGTCCCCCAGATAGATGGCGTTGCCGAGGCTATCGGCAAAGACCTGTACTTCCACATGGCGAGCCTGGGGCAGATAGCGCTCCAGCAGCACCAGATCGTCGCCAAAGGCGGCCTTGGCTTCCCGTTTGACTGCCGCCAGCGACTCGTCAAAGTCGGCCAGCTGATCGACCCGGCGCATCCCCTTGCCACCGCCGCCGCTGGCCGCCTTGATAAGTAGCGGGAAGCCAATCTGGCTCGCCTGATCGCGCAAGAAGTCCGGTCGTTGATCCGTGCCGTGATAGCCAGGCAGTACAGGTACGCCGGCGGACTGCATCAGCGCCTTGGCGCCCGATTTGTCGCCCATGGCGAGAATGGCGGCGCCGCTTGGGCCGACAAAGCGCAGGCCGCGCTGTTCGCAGGCGGTGGCAAAATCGCTGTTTTCCGACAGAAAGCCGTAACCGGGATGGATGGCATCGGCGCGCGCCTCTTTGGCAATCTTCAGCACCTTGCCGGTGTCGAGATAGCTCTCTCTGGCCGGTGCGGGCCCCAGATGCCAGGCCTCATCGGCCAGACGGGTGTGCATGGCGTGGGCGTCGGCATCGGAGTAGAGGGCGATGGTGTGAATGCCGAGGCGTTTCGCCGTCTTGATGATGCGCACGGCAATCTCGCCACGATTGGCAATCAGCAGGCGCTTAATCTGAGTGTGATGGGTCATGTCTCATCCTTGAAACGGGGACGCCAGGCGGGAGGACGTTTGTCGAAGAAGGCTTGCATCCCCTCCTGGGCTTCGAGCCCCACCCGAACCCGGGCGATGGTCTCGACGGTTTTCTCTTCGTGCAGGCGGGAAGGATGGGCTTCTATCGCCGCCAGCAGTCGTTTGGTCTCTTTCATTGCCTCCGGCCCGTTGCGGCACAGACGAAGGGCCTGCGCCCGTCCCTCCGCCAGCAGTTGATCCTGCTTGCAGAGTTGATGTGCCACGTTGAGCCGACAAGCGGTGATGGCATCGAACGGCTCGGCAGTGAGCATGTAGCGGCGCGCCTGACGCATTCCCATGGAACGCACCACGTAAGGGCTGATCACCGCAGGTACCAGGCCCAGGCTCACCTCGGAGAGACAGAAGCGGGCATCATCGCTGGCCAGCACCAGATCGCAGGCACAGATCAGCCCCAGCGCCCCGCCGTAGGCGGCCCCTTGCACCAGCGCTACCGTGGGGAAGGGGAGCTCGTCGAGGGTCTGCATCAGCCGCGCCAGTACCCGGGCGTCTTCGCGATTGTGCTCGAAATCGGCGTGGGCCAGATTGCGCATCCAGTTGAGGTCGGCGCCCGCGCAAAAGTGTTTGCCCTCTGCCCGCAGCAGCAGGGCGTGGGGGCGTTCGGCAAGTGAGTGACCATGGAGATGGGCCAGATCATCGAGGCAGTCGAGTAGCCCCAGCATCAGGTCGGCATCAAAGGCGTTGTGGCGGGCCGGGCGCGACAGCACCAGCTCGGCCAGCGGGCCGTGCCGCTCCAGCCGAAACGGGCCCTGTGTTGAAGAGCCAAGTGCTGAGGAAGTAAGTGGATCTGACATGGGTTTGCTCCTTACATCCGAAAGATGCCGTACTGCTCGGGTTCAATGTGGGCACCCTGACAGGCGGCGAGCGCCAGCGCCAGCACGGTGCGGCTCTGGGCCGGGTCAATGACGCCATCATCCCACAGGCGGGCGCTGGCGTAGTAGGGGTGACCCTGGCGCTCATACTGTTCGATCACCGGGGCACGGATGGCGGCCGCTTCCTGCTCGCTCAAATCTTTGCCCTCGGCAGTCAGCTTGTCGCGACGCACCTGCACCAGCACTCCGGCAGCTTGTTCGCCACCCATGACAGAGATACGGCTGTTGGGCCAGCTAAAGAGAAAATCGGGCTCATAAGCGCGGCCGCACATGCCGTAGTTGCCAGCGCCAAAGCTGCCGCCGACGATCAGGGTGATCTTGGGCACCCGGCTGCAGGCTACTGCGGTGACCAGCTTGGCGCCGTGCTTGGCGATCCCCTCTTTTTCTGCGCTACTCCCCACCATAAAGCCGGTGATGTTCTGCAAAAAGAGCAGCGGGATGGCACGCCGGTTACAGAGTTGGATAAAGTGGGCCCCCTTCTGGGCACTGTCGCTGTGCAGCACGCCGTTGTTGGCGAGGATACCCACTTCCATGCCGCAAATACGGGCAAAGCCGGTCACCAGTGTGGTGCCGAACAGCGCCTTGAACTCGTCAAAGTCAGAGCCATCCACCAGTCGGGCAATCAGTTCGCGGGCGTCGTAAGGGCGTTTGAGACTGGTGCCCACCAGACCGTAGAGCTCCTCGATCGGGTAGCAGGGGGGCTCGTAGCCGGGGCTGCTCTCTATCGGCTCGTTACCCAGATGAGTAACCAGCGTGCGGGCGATGGCCAGCGCATGGGCATCGTCACGGGCCATATGATCAGCAACGCCGGAGTGGGCACAGTGCACTTCAGCGCCGCCCAGGGCCTCGGCGCTGATCTCCTCGCCGGTGGCGGCCTTGACCAGCGGCGGACCCGCCAGAAAGATGGTGGCCTGCTCCCTGACCATGATGGATTCATCCGCCATGGCAGGCACGTAGGCGCCGCCTGCGGTGCAGAGCCCCATCACCACCGCCAGCTGCGGGATATTCTGGGCCGACATGCGGGCCTGGTTGTAGAAGATGCGACCAAAGTGATCCCGGTCGGGGAACACCTCATCCTGCATCGGCAGAAAGGCGCCGCCGGAATCCACCAGATAGAGGCAGGGGAGACGCAGCCGCTCAGCGATGGTCTGGGCACGCAGGTGTTTTTTCACGGTGAGCGGGTAGTAGGTACCACCCTTCACGGTGGCGTCGTTCACCACCAGCATGCAGAGCCTGCCCGAGACCCGGCCGATGCCGGTGATGATACCGGCGGCGGGTACCGGCTCGTCATAGACCTGCCAGCCAGCCAGCGCCGACAGTTCGAGAAACGGGGAGCCCGGGTCCAGCAGCTGATTGATGCGCTCGCGGGGCAGCAGCTTGCCACGGGCCTGATGGCGGGCGTTGTTGGCCGCGCCGCCCCCTAGCGCGATCTCGGCAATGCGGGCGTGGAGATCGTCGACCAGCCCCTGCATGGCGGCCCGATTGGCCGCATATTCCGGGCTCGCCGTGTCGAGGCGGGAGTGGATACGACTCATGCATTTTCTCCCATCAGCTCGCGGCCGATGAGCCAGCGGCGGATCTCCGAGGTGCCGGCGCCGATCTCGTAGAGTTTGGCGTCCCGCAGTAGGCGGCCAGTGGGGTATTCGTTGATGTAACCGTTGCCGCCGAGCAGCTGGATAGCGTCGAGGGCCATCTGGGTGGCGTTTTCGGCGGCAAACAGGATGGCTGCGGCGCAATCTTTACGGCTGGTGCGCCCCTGATCGCAGGCGCTCGCCACCGAGTAGACCAGCGCCCGGCTGCTGGCGAGGCGGGTATACATGTCGGCGAGCTTGCCCTGCACCAGCTGGAACTCGCCGATGGCTTGACCAAACTGCTTGCGCTCACGCACATAGGGCAGCACTACATCCATGCAGGCCTGCATGATGCCAAGGGGGCCCGCAGCCAGCACCACCCGCTCGTAATCGAGCCCGCTCATCAGCACCTTGACCCCGCCGTGCAGGGGGCCCAGCAGGTTTTCCTGCGGCACTCGGCAGTTGTCGAACACCAGCTCGCAGGTGCTGGAGCCGCGCATCCCGAGCTTGTCGAGCTTCTGGGCGGTAGAAAAACCGGGAGTGCCGGCTTCAACGATAAAGGCAGAAATCCCTTTGGGGCCCGCACTGGTATCTGTCTTGGCATAGATGACGAAGGTGTCGGCATCGGGTCCGTTGGTTATCCACATCTTGTTGCCGTTCAGCACGAAGTGATCGCCCTCGCGCTCCGCGGTGAGGCGCATGCTGACCACATCGGACCCGGCTCCCGGTTCGCTCATGGCCAGCGCCCCCACATGCTCGCCGCTCACCAGCGGGGGGAGATAGCGTGCTTTTTGCTCCGCCGTGCCGTGGCGGTGGATCTGATTGATACAGAGATTGGAGTGGGCGCCGTAGGAGAGGCCGACCGAGGCGCTGGCGCGGCTTATCTGTTCCATCACCAGCACGTGGGCCAGATAGCCGAGATTCACCCCGTCATACTCCTCCACCACCGTGATGCCGTGCAGCCCCAGTTCACCCATCCGGGGCCAGAGATCACGGGGAAAGGCGTTGCTCTGATCGATCTCGCTGGCGCGCGGGGCGATCACTTTCTGGCAGAAGGCCGCAACCTGTTCGGTCAGGGCATTCAGGGTCTCATCCATCTGCATCCATGCTCTCCTTGCGGATATGACAGTCGGGTAGGAAGGTTGGCTCGACCGGCTGACTCGGCGTTACGGCTGGTAGTGGTCGGTCCATTTTTGTACTTCACTTTTGCCACAAGTTTACGTTAGCGTAAACGTAAATCAATTGTTAATCTGTTGTGTGTCGATAAAGCGGTGGTAGTGAAAGAGTCAGCAGCTACCACGACAACAGCGCCATAGTGGCAGATCCGAATGACCAGTGTGTGGGCGCCGCGTCATAAAGCGCTAACTCAGGAAAATAAGCGCGGGGCAACAAGGGAGAGAAAGACGAGATGGATTTTACCCTGACAGATGATCAACAGGCGTATGTGGAGGCGGCCGCCGCCTTTGCCGATGAGGCGCTCAAACCCCATGCCGCGCGCTGGGACAAGGAGCATGAGTTTCCGATCCCGACCATCAAGCAGGCGGCCGGGCTAGGTTTTTGCGGTCTCTATACCCCGGAGCAGTTTGGCGGATTGGGATTGCCTCGCCTCGATGCGAGCCTCATCTTCGAGCGCCTCGCCATGGGCTGTACCTCGACCACGGCGTATCTGACTATCCACAACATGGTGAGCTGGATGCTGGGTAGCTGGTTGCCCACCGAGGTTGCCAAGGAGTGGGTGCCCAAACTGGCTAGCGGCGAATTGCTGGGCTCCTATTGCCTCACCGAGCCGGGGGCGGGTTCCGATGCGGCGGCACTCAAGACCCGGGCGGTGCGCGAGGGTGACAGCTACCTCATCGAGGGGACCAAGGTCTTTATCTCGGGAGCAGGCAGCAGCGATGTGCTGGTGGTGATGGCCCGTACCGGTGGTGAAGGTGCGAAGGGGATCTCTGCCTTTATGGTGCCGGCTAATGCCCCCGGCGTGAGCTATGGCAAGGCAGAAGAGAAGATGGGCTGGAACAGCCAGCCGACTCGGGAGGTTGTTTTCAACGGGGTTCGCATTCCTGCCTGCTACCGGCTGGGCGAAGAGGGGGAAGGATTCAAGTTCGCCATGCAGGCCCTCGATGGGGGGCGCATCAATATTGCCACCTGTTCGGTGGGCACCGCCCAGCAGGCGCTGGACGATGCGCTAGCTTATGTGCAGCAGCGCCAGCAATTTGGTCACCCGATCAGCGAATTCCAGAGCGTGCAGTTTCGCCTGGCCGATATGGCGACCGAGCTGGCTGCAGCCCGTTTGCTGGTGCGTCAGGCCGCCGACAAGCTGGAGCGCGGGGCACCGGACAAGAGTGCCTGGTGTGCTATGGCCAAACGGTTTGCTACCGATGTGGGTTATCGAATCTGTGATGAGGCTCTGCAACTCTTTGGCGGCTATGGTTATATCCGCGAGTATCCGCTCGAGCGCTATCTGCGCGATACCCGGGTACACCGCATTCTGGAGGGCACCAACGAGGTGATGCGACTCATCATCGCGCGCCGCCTGCTGGCCGATCCCGGTTTGTCGCTGGGCTAACCGGTGGTCGCATCAAGGGTGTGTTGCCTGCCACCCGATTGCACCATGCCGGTTTCGGCTTTGTGAGCCAGCCACAGGTTGGTGTCATTCAAGCCTGTCATCATGGCGGCAGCTTCATCGACAAGGACAATGTTATGACAAGGATCAGACTCGAATATCATGGCCATGTGGCCTATATCACCCTCGACCATCCCCCTGCCAACACCTGGACCCTCGCCAGCCTGCAGGCCTTTTTGCAGATGATGGTGGAGCTCGACAGTCGTCCCGATGTGGTGGCGCTGGTGATCCGTGGTGCGGGCGACAAATTTTTCTGCGCCGGTGCCGACCTCAATATGTTTGTCGAGGGGAATGTCGAGCTGGCCCGCGAAGTAGCCGAGGCCTTTGGCAAGGCCTTCGAGGCGCTGGCCCGTTTTCACGGCGTCAGTATCGCCGCCATCAATGGTTATGCCATGGGTGGTGGCCTGGAAGTGGCGCTGGCCTGTGATATCCGCATCGCCGAGCAGCAGGCGTTGCTGGGACTGCCGGAAGCCTCGGTGGGCTTGCTTCCCTGTGCCGGTGGTACCCAGCGTCTGACCGAGCTGGTGGGGCCGGGCTGGGCCAAGCGGATGATCCTCTGCGGCGAGAAGGTGAGTGCCTCGCTGGCCTACGAGATGGGGCTGGTGGAGGAGGTGGTGAAAACCGGTCAGGCATGGGAGGCGGCGCACCAGATGGCCCATCTGGTGGAGCGCCAGAGCCCGAGCGCCCTGCGCGCCTGCAAAACCCTGATCAATCAGGGCCGCAGTGGCCCGCGGGATGCCGCCTTGCCCCTTGAGCGGTCGCTGTTTCTCGATCTCTTTAGCGATGCCAATCAGCGTGAAGGGGTGGCCGCCTTCCTGGAGAAACGCTTACCGCGCTGGCAATATGGCCCAACAGAATAAATCCATACGGAGCCGTTTATGAGTGAGCCGGTCAAGGTTAGCTGTTATCCCACCGAAGATGGCCATCAGATCGGGGTGTTGACCCTCGACAGCCCTGCGTCTCTCAACGCATTGAGCCTGCCGATGATCCAGATCCTGCAACAGACGCTGACCCGTTGGGAGCAGGATCCCGCCATCGTCTGTGTACTGCTGCAGGGGGCGGGTGAGAAGGCATTTTGTGCCGGTGGCGATATCCGCTCCTTCTACTACCGCAAACAGGAGGCAAGCGGATCGGAACTGTTCGAATATGCCCGCGACTTTTTCGAGCAGGAGTACCGGCTCGACCACCACATCCACTCTTACCGCAAGCCCCTTATCTGCGTGGCGGACGGTATCTGCATGGGGGGCGGTATTGGCCTGTTTGCCGGAGCCGATTTTCGGGTGGTGACCGAAAGAAGCCTGTTCGCCATGCCGGAGGTGACCATCGGCCTCTACCCCGACGTGGGGGCGAGCTGGTTTTTAAGCCGGATGCCGGGGCGACTCGGGCTCTGGCTCGGTCTGACAGGTGCCCGCTTCAACGGGAGTGATGCCATCGGTCTTGGGCTGGCGGATCACGCCATCGCCAGTGGCGAGCGCAGTGCGCTGTTGTCACGCCTCGCCGTGCTCGACTGGGCTGGCAGTGGTGAGCCCCGTGAGCAGATCGATCTGCTGCTCACGGGGTTGCATGGTGAGGTGGCGGCCCGCTTGCCTGCGCCAGTATTGTTGCCCCATCAACAGAGGATCGATGCCCTGCTGGCGGGGCGCACGCTGCAAGGGGTATTGGCGCGGTTGTTCGAGGCTCAGTTCGATGAACAGGAGGCGGTACTCCAGCAGGCGCAGCAGCTCTGCCGCACCGGCAGCCCCATCAGCCGTGCCATTTTGTGGCGCCAATATTGGCAGGCTCGCCGCAACTCACTGGCAGAGGTATTTGCCGAGGAGCTGACCCTCTCGGTCAACTGCGTGCTGAAGGGGGATTTTGTGGAAGGGGTACGGGCACTGCTGATCGACAAGGATAAAGATCCCCGCTGGCAACTGTTGCCACCGGAGGGGGAGTGGCTGGACGAGTTCTATCGCTGGCCGCAGGGGCGCAATCCGTTGGCCTGCAAGGAATAACAGGTTGGCAACCGGCGGACGCCGCCATCAGCAACGCAAGGAGCAAGCGGGATGACAAGGATAGGGTTTATCGGGCTCGGCAACATGGGCGGCCCCATGGCGGCCAAATTGGCCAGGGCCGGGCAGACGGTGCAGGTGTTTGATCTGGTTGCCCAAAACATTGAGCACGCTATCGCCGCTGGCTGCATCGCAGCTGGGGATGCCCGTGAGGCGGTGACCGGCTGCGAGGTGGTGATCAGCATGCTCCCTGCGGGGGAGCATGTGCGCGATCTTTGGTTGTCTGAGGGGCAGGATCTGCTGGCAGCCCTGCCGGTTGGCGCACTGGTGATCGACTGCTCAACTATCGATGTCGACTCTGCCCGTCAGGTCGGGGAGGCGGCCCGCGCACGCGGTTTGCGCTTTATCGATGCCCCCGTATCGGGCGGTGTCGCCGGTGCGGCCGCCGGGACGCTCACCTTTATCGTTGGCGGCGACGCGGCGGATTTCGAGGCGGCGAAACCCCTGCTCGCCTGCATGGGGCAGAATCTGTTTCACGCCGGGGCGCTGGGTGCTGGGCAGATCGCCAAGATGTGCAACAACATGCTGCTTGCGATCCATATGGCGGGCACTGCCGAGGCGCTGGCCCTCGGGGTGAAGGAGGGACTGGATCCCGCTGTGCTCTCCACCATCATGGGCAAGTGCTCGGGCAACAACTGGAGTCTGGAGCGCTACAACCCTTGGCCCGGGGTGATGGAGAATGTCCCAGCCGCCCGCAACTATCAGGGGGGCTTTATGACCCGTTTGATGGTGAAAGATTTGGGATTGGCCATGGCGCTGGCCGAGCATGGCCACAGCGCTGTGCCGATGGGGGCGCTGGCCCGCAACCTGTTCAACCTGCATGCCGCTCAGGGGCAGGGGAGCCGCGATTTCTCCAGCATCGTCGAACTCTATCTGGATAAACAGGATCCCGCCTGACGGGCCACCTCTCTTTAAGGCATCTCTCTTCGACCAGCTACAAGGAGCATTGATGGATATCAAAGATAAGGTCATCGTTATTACCGGCGCTGGACGTGGCTTGGGACGGGCCATTGCGCTGGCCCTGGGCGCACAGGGGGCGACGCTGGCGCTGCTCGACATCAATCGCGCCGATCTGGAGGCGACCGCAGCCCTGGTGCGCAGTCAGAATGATCAGTGCGATCAAGATAGTCAGTGCGAGCTGTTTGTCTGCAATGTGGCGAGCGAAGCCGAGGTTGAGTCGGTTTTTGCTGGCATCAAGGAGCGTTTTGGCGTGCTGCACGGTCTTATCAACTGCGCCGGCATTTTGCGCGATGGCATGCTGATCAAGGTGAAAGAGGGTGAGCTGGTGGAGAAGATGACGCTGGCCCAGTGGCAGAGCGTGATTGACGTCAACCTCACCGGTACCTTCCTCTGTGGTCGCGAAGGGGCGGCGCTGATGGCCCAAGGGGGGCAGGGGGGCGTCATCATCAACATCTCCTCCATCGCCCGCGCTGGCAATATTGGCCAGAGCAACTATGCCGCCAGCAAGGCGGGGGTTGCCTCGCTGGTGGTGACCTGGGCGCGGGAGTTGGCGCGCCATGGCATTCGGGTGATGGGGATTGCCCCCGGGGTGTTTGCCACCGACATGACGGCGGCGATGAAGCCGGAGGCGATGGCGCGGATGCAGCAGGCCATTCCGGTCGGCACCCTTGGCGAGGCGCAACAGCTGGCCGAGACGGTGAGCTTTATTTTTGCCAACGACTATCTGTCGGGAAGGATGATAGAACTGGATGGCGGTTTGCGTTTATAGGGATTTACATAATGGGCCCCGGTGTTTCCACCGGGGCTTTTTTATGCAGATTATTTATACAGAGAGTGCCTGAATGGCGATGCATAGGAACCATGCGAGTCAGGTTGTGTTGGCAGAAAAATGAGAAATATCAATGGGTCTTGGTTAATTTGAGCCAGCTCACAGGCCATATGGGTCAGTGCTGTAAAATTGCGCGCGGTCAAGGCGGTGCATGATTGACGGGACGAGGGATTGCGGTCGGAATAGTCATGCAATATAGTTGCCGCCTTTTTCACGGGGTCAGGATTCCCAGCCCCTCCCATATTGCGCGCAGTATGAATACGGACGCTCTGCCGCCGCCTAAATAAACAGGATTGAAATGGACAAGAAACTAGGGCTGGGCGCCCTCATTTCGCTGGTGATCGGCTCCATGGTCGGCGCCGGGGTCTTCAGTCTGCCACAAAACATTGCTGCGCATGCCAGTGCCGGGGCGGTCGCCCTGGGTTGGGCCATCACCGGTCTGGGCATGATCTGTCTCGCGCTGGTTTATCAGAACCTCTCCATGCGCCGCCCCGATCTCGATGGCGGTATCTTCAGCTATGCCAAAGCCGGTTTCGGCGATTTCATCGGCTTCAACGCCGCGTGGGGTTACTGGCTCTGCCAACTGCTGGCCAACGTCTCCTACGCCATCGTAGTGTTTAGCGCCCTGAGCTACTTCTTCGATACACCTGACAACGTCATCTTCGGTGACGGCAATACGCCGGTGGCTATCACGCTGGCCTCCATCCTGATCTGGTCGGTGCATGCGCTGGTGCTGCGCGGGGTACAAGTTGCTGCACTGGTGAATATCGTCACTACCATCGCCAAGATGGTGCCGCTCATCGTCTTCTGTGTCGCGATCCTGCTGGCCTTCAACATGGATACCTTCACTCTGGATATCTGGGGCCAGAACAACATGGAGCTGGGCTCCGTGATGGATCAGGTCAAGTCCACCATGAAGGTGACCCTCTGGGTCTTTATCGGGATTGAAGGGGCCGTGGTGGTCTCTGCCCGTGCCCGTCATCGCAAGGATGTGGGCCGAGCTACCGTGCTGGCGTTGCTCGGCGCCCTGACGCTTTACGTGATGGTGACCCTGTTCTCGCTGGGTGTCATGAGCCAGCCGCAACTGGCGGCGCTCAAGAACCCTTCGACCGCCATGATCCTCGAAGCCGTAGTCGGCCCCTGGGGCGCCTGGCTTATCAACATCGGTCTGGTGGTGTCGGTGATGGGGGCGCTGCTCAGCTGGACCGTGCTGGCCGCTGAAGTGCCCTACATCGCAGGCAAGACCGGCGTGTTCCCGGGCTGGTTTGCCAAGGAGAACAAGAACGGCTCGCCGCAGGTGTCCCTCTGGTGCTCCACCTGTCTGGTGCAGATCTTCCTGATCATCATCTACTTCCAGAGCAGCACCTATCTGGCGCTGGTCAACATCGCAACCTCGGCGGCGCTGGTGCCTTACGTCTTTTCGGGCGCTTATGGCCTGAAGCTGGCATTGAAAGGGGAGACCTATCAGGGTCAACCCCATCAGCGCAAACGTGACCTGCTGCTGGCCCTGGTGGCGACGGTTTACGGCTGCTGGCTGGTCTACGCAGCCGGTGTGGAGTACCTGTTGCTGGTGGCGCTGCTCTACAGCCCGGGCATCTTCATCTACTGGAAGGCGCGTCAGCATCACGGTCTGCGCGGCCTTAACCGGTTGGAGCAGGGGATGACGGCGGCCCTGCTCGGCTGTGCCGTGCTGGCCTTCTACAAGGTGATGGACGGTACCATTCCACTGCACTAACCGGCACAATGAAGAGATGGCCCTCGCGCCATCTCTTTTTTTTCATGCAGATATCCACTGTTGCCCGGCCGTGTTGGCCAGTTTTTGTTTAACACAGGAATTTTTATGCTGTTTATGGGTTACCTCCTGCTGGGCGCCTTTGCCGGTATGCTGGCGGGACTGTTCGGGATCGGCGGCGGTCTTATCATTGTCCCCGTGCTGGTCATGACCTTTCGCGCCCAGGGCATCGACCCTGAAATCATTACCCATCTGGCCCTCGGCACCTCGTTGCCCACCATGATCTTTACCGGATTCAGTTCGCTGCGGGCCCACCGGGAGGCGGGCGCCGTCGATTGGGTGATGATCCGCCGACTCGGCGCCGGCATGCTGATCGGGGGCTGGCTTGGCGGCATGACCGCCAATCTGCTCAGCACCAGCACCCTCAATATCATCATCGGTTGTTTCGCCTGGAGCATGGCGCTACAGATGGGGCTTAACCTTAAACCCAAAGCGGAGCGCCATATGCCGGGGCCGCTCGGCACAGGCATTGCCGGTACCATCATTGGCTGGATGTCAGCCCTGTTTGGTATTGGCGGTGGCTCGCTGACCGTCCCTTATCTGAGCTGGAACTCGGTGCCAATGCGCAATGCGGTAGCGGCCTCTGCAGCCTGCAGCATGCCCATCGCGCTGGCGGGGAGCCTCAGCTACCTCTATGCGGGTTGGGGTCATGCCGATCTGCCCGAGTGGAGTGTGGGCTACATCTATCTGCCCGCCCTGCTGGGCATTGTGCTGACCAGTACCCAGTTCGCACGCCTTGGCGCCAAGCTGGCACACCGCCTGTCACCCACACGCCTCAAGCAGGCCTTTGCCCTGCTGATGCTGCTGGTGGGGGCGAAATTTATGCTGTTTAGCTGATTCATTCGGCAGATTGTTGAAAAATAAGGCAAACGATCTGTTGGAGGGTAGAAAGCCGTTGCATTGAACGCCCAGTTTGCCTATTCTCCTCGCCGGTGGTCCTATTGGTCCTCTCGCATTGATAACCCGTCGACCTGGTCAGGACCGGAAGGTAGCAGCCAAGGCGGGGGACTCGAGTGCCGGGATGTGGCTGGTAGGGCCACCACTTGTTTCTGCAATTCAATAAGTTAGCTTCCTAAAGCCCTTGGTCATCCACTTTGTGTGGACGACGAGGAGCTCATCGATGAATCTCTGGCTCAGTCCCCACGGCATCTGGTATTACCGGAAAGTCACCACGCTCCCCTGTGGTCGTCGTAAAGAGATCAAAAAATCCCTGCATACCCGAGACAAGCTGACGACCCGTGCAACTGTTGCGAAGCGGTTTGCCTGTGTGCGTTCTAAAGCTAAGCCAGTTCTGCAACCCACAAGCGAGCCAGATAACCCTCAACCTCAGCCGAATATCAAGCCTGCTGTTCTGGCGGCCAAACCGCTTGCTCCGCTGTTGTCGGTCTCGTGTGACCGCTATCAAAAAGAGAAGGCCTTCTCCTGGGCACCGAAAGAGCTCAGCAACCAGAAGAACTACATCGGCTGCTTCATCAAGGCGCTGGGTGAAATTGCACTGTGCGATGGCGAATGGATTTGCTAACGGATGGGTCAACTTACTGGTCAAGCGTGACGGGCCTTAGTCGGCTGCCATTGCCGACCACCATGGAGGCGGCGGTCAGTAACAGGGCACTGCCCATAAAGGTGGCCCTGATAGAGAGGGAATCCAGTAACCACCCCCCACGGCAGCCCCCAACGTGATCGCCAGCTGAATAGCTGCCACCATCAGGCCTCCACCGCTCTCGGGTGAATCTGAGATGCCCTGGGTGATCCAGGCTGACCAGGCGACCGGAATGGCGGAGTTAAGGGCGCCCCAGAGGATCAGCATCAGGGCCACACTCCAGAAGTGATGCTCCACCGCCAGCAGCGCCAGGGTGATAACGCCGAGCACCAGTGGCAACCAGCGCAGCATCCGGTAAAGATGATGGCGCAGCAGCATGCTTACCGCTGTGGTGCCAACAAAACCGGCCAGCCCCAAAGCCAGCAGCAGCGCCGAGAGTTGTGGCAGGTCGACCTGGGTGCGTGTCTCCAGGAAGGGACGAAAATAGGTAAAGGCACTGAAGGCGCCGGCAAAGGTCAGCGTCACGCCCATGATGGCAATGGCGACGTTGGGTCTGCGCATCAGGCGAAATGCGCTGCGCGGGCGTGCTTGGGAGTGCATGGAAGGCAGGCAAAGTACCATCCACAGCAGGTTGATCACTACCAATGGTACCAGCAGCCAGAACACGCCTCGCCAGCCGATCAGTCCACCCAAGTAACTGCCAATGGGGGCCGCAAAGGCGGTCGCGACCGCATTGCCGGTATACAGGATGCCCAACGCTTTGGGGACGGATTGGCTGGAGACCAACCGCATGATGGTGGCGGTTGCCAGCGCCCAAAAACCGCCGATAACGATCCCGAGCAGAGCGCGTGCCACCATCAGCACGGTAAAGTTGGGGCTTAGGGCGATCACGATTAAAGAGGTCAGCATCACGACGGCTAGCCCCATGAGCACATGACGTCGGTCCAGCCTGTGAGATAGAGGTGCGATCAGCAAACTGGTCGGGACGGCAAACAGGCCGGAGATGGCAATAGCAAGACCGGCCATGCCATTGCTGGCACCTAGATCGGTGGCGATCGGCGTCAGCAGGCTGACCGGCATAAACTCGGCGGCAATGAGCAGTGCCACACACAGGGACATGGCAGCAACCGCAGACCAGTGTTCGTTGACGACAGCGGGTGTATGTGATGATAACGATGTTACGTTCATGGCATGACCTGAAAGTGAAATATGGGCTTATTCGATTGCTTCGATCGTGATGCTGGCGGCCGAGGTTGTGGTCAGGTGGGAGAGACCCGATTCAATGCGCCCTAACTTAATCAGTCCGGTCGAATAGCCAAAGTCCCGATAGAAGATCGCCAGATTGCCCCACGGGGCGTAATAGGTGAGATCCCCCACGTTCGGGTCAATGCCTTTTGGGGCGCCCTGTGTGGTCAATTTGCGGGGCAGATAAGCAATCTTCTCGGTGTCGGCGTAATCCTCGAGGGGCAGTGTCAGGGGGAGCATGGCAAAAAAGTCCCGGGCGCTGTGACTATCTTCCAGGGTGGCCGTGATGATCTGGCTGGCTATCGTCATCGTGATGTTCATACTATCTGCCTTGTTCTGAGCCTTAGCACTTGTAGCGGTTGCTGTGCTGGTCACCCCCAGCAACAGAGCCATCGCGCTGACAAACACTCCTCTGGTCATTGTTCTTTTCCCAATGCGGCGTGAAAGGTGGCGTCGAAACCAGTGAGAAAACGCGGCGAAGAGGCCGCCGCGTTTTCGACGTTTACTTCATGTTGGTCTTGAAGAACTGCTCGAACTTGGCGAACGGGATCTTGCCAGCCTGGTTGTCATACAGGTCGACATGATTGGCGCCAGGCACAACGACCAGCTCTTTTTGCTTGCTGCCAACGGCCTTGAAGGCATCTTCGGCAAAGTAACGAGAGTGAGCCTGCTCACCGGTCACGATCAGGGTGGGAATGGATATTTCGCTTGCATAGCTCAGCAGCGGCATATTCATGAATGACAGCGGCATGGTAGTGGTCCAGGCCCCGTTGGCGTTGACAGAACGGGCATGGAAACCACGCGGTACACGGTAGTAATCGAAGAACTCCTTGAGTACCGGGTGCGGGTTTTCCGGCAGAACCTCTGGCAGGGTGCGGGCGGCAGCGGTGACATTTCCCTTGTCATCGACATAGAGGTCGTGATTGCTATGGGCATAGGTGCCACTTTCCGCATCTTTCCAGCGTTGTTCATTCAGGTATGCCAGCACGGCGCGGCGATCGGCGGTGGAAAATCGATCCTTGCCATCGCCCACCCCATGCCCCATGGCCCGGCTCATGTCATACATCACGCTGGTTGCCACCGCCTTGATGCGGGTGTCGCCAGCGGCGGCATTGAGGGCCATGCCACCCCAGCCGCAAATCCCCAGTAGACCGATACGGTTGCGGTCGACCTCTTTTTGCAGGCCGAGAAAATCGACGGCGGCGCTGAAATCTTCGGTGTTGATGTCTGGCGAGGCCACATCACGTGGCTGGCCGCCACTCTCACCGGTGTAAGAGGGGTCAAACGCCAGCGTGACAAAACCACGCTCAGCCAGGGTCTGGGCATAGAGGCCGCTCGACTGCTCTTTTACGGCACCAAATGGGCCGCTCAGAGCAATGGCCGCCAGCTTGGCGTCTCCCCGGTTTTTCGGCAGATAGAGGTCAGCCACGAGAGTGATGCCGTAACGGTTCTTGAAGGTGACCTTGCGATGATCGACCTTGTCGCTTTGGGTGAAGGTCTTGTCCCATTGGGTGACCATGGAGACAGGTTCAGTGGGGTTGGTTGTTTGGGCATGACTCAATGTAGAGACTCCGGTTAATGCGGCGCCCAGCAGCAGGGTAGACGCGATAGCTGTCAGTTTCTTGGGGAGAACATTCATGGCAAAGTTCCTCGAAATCGGATTTCTGATGCGTGGTCCTGGTGGTGGAGGGCTGGTTTTGTGAACCACGACACACAGTCTAGTTAGAACGAATAGTGATGATTAGTGGCGGTTTTTTGATAACATTAATGCTTATTTGTTCTAAATTAAGACGTCTGACGCGCACCTGACTCAGGTCGTGGCGGACAGGAACATAGGGGGTGAACAAAATGACAGGCCGCGAGAATTACAACGATCTCCATGTCTTTATGCTGGTCGCTCGGGAAGGGAGTTTTACCAAGGCCGCAGCTAGGTTGGGGCTTGCCCAGTCCGGGGTCAGCCGAACGATTCGGGATCTCGAGGCCCGGCTCGGGGTGCAGCTTCTGATGCGCACTACCCGCAGCCTCTCCTTAACCCAAGCGGGTGAGCAGTTGTACCGCACGGCGCAGGGCTGTTTTCAGTCCCTTGATGCGGGTCTGGCCACGCTCGCCCACTATCGTGATACCCCTTCAGGCACGGTACGGATCAACGCCAGCCAACATGCCATCGACAAGGTGCTGCTTCCCAAGCTGACCATCTTCAGGCAGCGTTATCCCGATATTCGGCTGGAACTCATCAGTGAAAGCCGCTTCGTGAACATCATCGATGAGCGCTTTGATGCTGGCGTGCGGCTGGGTGACGAGGTGGATGAGGGGATGGTGGCCGTGCGCATTACGCCCGATCTGGAGATGGTGATGGTAGCCACACCAGATCATTTTCTTCAATACGGATTTCCCCAGGCGCCTGCCGATCTGGCGGGACATCCCTGTATCGCTTACCAATTTGCCGATGGCAACCTCTATCAATGGGAACTGTGGCAAGAGGGGAAGGCGATTAAGCATCGACCACAGGGGCAGTGGGTCTTCTCTGACAGTTATATGGAGGCGGCTGCTGCCAAAATGGGGCTGGGACTGGCCTATGTGCCAGAGGAATTGGTGAGCGATGAACTTGAGCGCGGCATCTTAATCCAGGTATTGAAACCCTATAGTCACCGTTTGGCTGGTCTGTACCTCTATTATCCCCACCGGAATGTTTCACCCGCATTAAGAGTGGTTATTGATGCATTAAAAACATAAATATAGTCATTCACTCTGGTCTGGACGTTGTAGGGAGGGGATTACTAGATCTGTACAGATCAAAAAATCCCTGCATACCCGAGACAAGCCGACGGCCCGTGCTGCTGTTGCGAAGCGGCTTGCCTGCGTGGGTTCCAGACCCAAGCCCATTCAGTTGCCTGCAGAGGTCAATGTTGCCCCACATGAGCAATCAGTAGCCCGGAATCAGGGAGGGGGGTTTATTGCTTGGTGACACGCAGGGTGGCGTTGTATTTGAGCCGACCATGGGAAATATGTCTGTTTATCTCGCTCAGTAGCGTCTCTTTATTGATGGGCTTGGTGATATACCCGTTCATGCCATGGGAAAGATAGTATTGCTTGGATTCCGGCATCGCATCCGCCGTCAGGGCGATGATGGGGATATCTGCCCAAGGCATCTGGGAGGTGCGGATCCGGGTGGTGGCCACCAGGCCATCCATCACTGGCATCTGGACATCCATCAACACCAGATCAAATTCGGTGTGACCCAGTTTCTCCAGCGCCTCTTCTCCCTGAACGGCCAATGTGACCTGATGGCCCACGGAGTCGAGCATGGCGCCGATCACCTTGCGGTTGGTGGCATTGTCATCAACCAGCAAGATGCGATAGCTCTCCTGATCCAGCGGCTTGGACGGCAGGCAAACAATCGAGGGGGTCGTGGCTCTGGCGGGCCAGATATAGGTAAAAGTACTGCCATGCCCCTCGCTGCTCTCTACCGAGATATCGCCGCCCATCAGGCGTGCGAGGTTACGGGATATTTCAAGTCCCAGGCCCGATCCGCCATATTGGCGGGTGATCGAGACATCCGCCTGAGCGAAACGTTGAAACAGGTTCTTTAACTGACTTTTGCTCATGCCGATCCCGGTGTCCTGGATCGAGATACGTATCGAGTGGCGATCCTGCTCCAACAGGGTGCTATCAACGTGGATCTTTACTTCCCCCTGATGGGTGAACTTGATGGCATTGCTCACCAGATTGAAGAGGATCTGGCGCACTCTCAGCGGGTCGATCATCAACCACTCCGGCGTATCGGGGGCAACAGTCAGGGTCAGCTTGATCCCTTTTGCATCGCAGTTGCTCTGCATCAGAGCCCGGATATCCTCCAGCAGCTGGGGCAAGTGATGGGGGGCCAGTTGCAGCTCGATCTTGCCCTCTTCCAGCTTGGATACATCCAGAATGTCGTTAAGCAGACCGAGCAGATGGTTTGCCGATTCGCGCGCCGTCTCCAGATAGTCTCGCTCCCTCGGATCCATATCCCGGTCGGCCAGCAGTGAGAGCATGCCGAGAATACCATTCATGGGGGTGCGAATTTCATGGCTCATGTTGGCCAAAAAGCTGCTTTTGGCTCTTGTGCCGGCCTCTGCCGCCTGATTTGCCCGCAGCAGTTTGTCATTGAGCTGCTGCATCAGTTTGTGCTGCAGAAACGAGATATTCATTTGCCGCCAGATCAGCAGGGCGAGCACAAAGAGCAGCGCAAATTGCAGGGTTGCGATGAGTGTCGTCGTGATGATCTGCTCCCTCACGCTGTCGCGACGTGCCACATCAAACAGGGTCGCCTGCTGGTTCACCTCCAGAGTCAGCTGATGGAGCAGGGGAAGCAGGGAGGCAAGCTGTTGGCGCAGCTCCTGATGGGCAAGATTGTCGAGCGGCTTGGTGGCTTCCGGGCCGAGCCAGATATCCGCCAGAGAGATGTAGGATCGAATGGCTTTGCTTGCCTGCTGGTAGATCTCTGTTTGCTGAAGCAGGCTGCGATCCTTGCTCTCCAACACCAGATCCATGCGGCTGACCAGAATATCGTATCTGAGCTGGAAGGTCGGTTGCGACTCATGGAGCAGCGAGCTTTGAAAACGCAGCGCTTCGTTATAGAGCTGGAAATAGTTCCACATCACGTTGTCTTCGCCCTGGCTGGTACTGCGCTGCAGATCCTGAAATTGCCGGTACTGGATGGTACCAGTACCGGCAAAGGCAAGGAGCAGCACACAAAGCACCACAAACAAGAAACGTTGACTGGCCGCCATGGAACGCATGATGGGATCTACTCCACTTTTATCGCGCTGATCTGCCAGATAGCCCGACCGTAATAGAGCTTGTTTTGCAGTTCGGGATATTGATCAAACGGATAGACAAGGAACAGCGGCCCTTTGTCACGCACCGACAGTGGCTTGCCATTGATCGTGCGGGCGAGGATGACCCGATACTGCTCGGCATCGCTTGTCGGCACCTGTACCGAGTAGTCATTGAGCGCGGTAATGGTGAGCTGTTTGCCGGTTGCCCCGACCTTGGCCAATACATCTTGCAGCAGCGGGCCGCGAAAGGTCTTGGCTTCGTCATACCAGGGGGTATGGGTTTTGATTTCGTGTACCGGTAGTTGATCCAGCATGGCGCTGTCCCACAGGGCCAGAGACTGATGAGTGGGGCTGCTGATGGCGCCTTCAACCTTCAACACGGCGCTGTCAGGGGAGGGGGCTGCGTATGCGGTGCCGCAAAGGGCTGCCAACAGTGGTGCGATGTAAAGGCCTGCTTTCATGATCTCTCCTTCCTGGAATATGGCGACATGGGGGCCGAGCCAACGGTGGCTTGTGAGCTGTGTGCAAAGGCAAGCAATAATCGGGCCCAGTCTAATGGGCTTGAATTATCAGCCATTTAGCCTGTTATCAGGCGATCTCGGCCAAGGTGAATTGCAGTTTGCAACGTGCGGGGGAGGTTAATTGCAATTTGGCAATCAAAACGAGGAGTGGGTGTCGGCGAATAAGGCGCAAAGAGTATCATTTGGAGAACAAGTGCCGTGGCACTGCCCGGCATAACATTTGCAGCGTGCTGAATGCCGTGACAGCAAATAGTCTTAGAATCGACAAGGAGCTAGCGATGGAAAGCATGACTTACACCCTTAATGATATCCAGGTAGTGGTACTGGAAAATGAGTTTGACGCGATGGCCGTCAGTGAGCTCCGCCCGTTGTTTGAAACCCTCTCGACCCACCCGGGAGATATCCTGGCCGATATCAGCGATGTTCATTTTATCGACTCGTCGGGGATCGGAGCCTTGGTATTTCTCTATAAAAGATTGATTATGAACGGGCATCAGATGGCCCTTGTCTGCGGACCCGGTCAACCTCATGATCTGCTGGAGATGCTGCATATCGACCGGGTGATCCCCTGCCATGAGAGCATCAAGGCCTATATGCGTTCCCGTGGCATGATGGCCGCTGCATCATGAAACGCTTTGGTATCCTGCTATCGTCCATTCTGCTGTCGGGTTGCGCGCAGTGGCCGCCGGAGGGATATGGTGGCATGGCCGAGGCAAGACCCACCCGTATTCCGGTCAATGAGGATGAACGGCGGGTCTGGTCTCGTTATGATGAGCGTCAGAAGGAACTCGACTTGCAGCTGACGGAATTAAAGCAAGCGAGTCTGCAGGGGTGTATGCCTGCCGAGTTGAAACGACTACAATCTCAACGTATTGATATCGAACGGGATATGCACGGACGGCTCTGGTCGGATGTAGCCTGGCGTCAGACCGTGTTGGCACAATCACTACAACAAGTACGTTTGCGGCTGCAACAGACAACAGCGGATGGCTGTCGTGCTGATTGGTCAGGGCTCCCCTTACGCCAATGGGGGCAGACGTAACAGACGAAAAGGATGTCTATGAAACGGGGCGCTCTCGAAGGATTGATCTGTGTTCTCTTGCTGTTGTTCACCTGCCCGTTATTGGCCTCCACCTTGTTGGCTCCCGGTGATCGGTTGGCCATAGTGCAACCTGGTGAGCCTGCTTTTGATCAGCCTTTCCAGATCAACAAGCAGGGGGAGATTGCATTGCCTGAGGTCGGCAACGTCGTGGTGGGGGGGAAGACCCTGCAACAGGCGGATGAACTGATCCGCACCGCCCTCAAACCTGTCTACAACAACCTCTCTCAATTGACCGTCACCTTGTTGGAGAAGCGGCTGCTGATCAGCGTGATGGGCTATGTCAAAAAACCCGGCAGTTATGATCTGGCGCCCGATGGCAACGTGCAGATGGCCCTCGATGCCGCTGGCGGTCTGGTGCCCGGTGCCCAGCTCAACAATATGCAGGTGCGGCGTGGCAGCACGGTCTCGAGCTTCGACTATAAGCGTTATCTCGATACCGGCGATGCCAGCGTGTTGCCGCCATTGCAATCCCTTGATGTGGTGTTCGTACCCGCCTCTCCGCTGATCGGCAACGTGCAAATAGATTTTGATGCGGCAACCCTGGCGGCAGGCGGGGATGGCGATACCGGCAAGGCGATCAAGGTATTTGGCGAGGTCAACAGCCCCGGCGCCTTCAGTTTCAAGAGCGGCAACTCCATCGTGGATCTGCTGATGCGGGCCGGTGGGGTGACCCGCTTTGCCGGGGTGGAGCGGATCCGGGTGATCAATGGTGATGCCCCCGAACTGTTCGATCTCAAAGCCTATCTCGACTCCGGCAACAACAAGCTGCTGCCCAATCTGGCGCCGGGCGCCACCATCTTCGTGCCCAAGGATGAAGAGCAGATAAAACGGGGAGCGCGCACCATCTACATCATGGGCGAGGTGTTCAAACCCGGCGCCTATGAGGGGCGGGAAGGGGACTCCTTCCTCGATATTCTGGCCAATGCCGGTGGCCCGACCCGCTATGCCGAGAGTCGCCAGATCCGTTTGCTGCGCACCGATGGCACGATCGAACCCATCGACTTGCAGGCCTATACCGAGGGGATGCAAAAGGCGCTGCCCCAAGTCAAACCCGGTGATGCCATCTTTGTGCCGGAAAAGACCGATATCAACGAGAAGTCCTGGTTGAAGGTGGCCCCCGGGCGGGCGGTGATGGTGATGGGGGCGGTGCGGATCCCGGGCCGCTATGAATGGTCTGACGAAATGTCGTTGCTGGATCTGATCGCCCACGCCGGTGGCCCCAACGAGCGGGCCGATATCGCCAAGGTGCAGATCCTGACCGCCGAAGGGGGGCAGGCCACGCCAACCCTGTTTGATCTCGACAAGTTCCTTCATCAGGGGGGGGCGCTGGCCAGCCTGCCGAAGATCCGGGCCGGATTCACCATCATGATCCCCGAGTTGCCCACCGATCCCAGTGACAACAAGTCCCAGTGGGTGCGCCAGTCACCGGACAGTTCCATCTATATCTTCGGTCAGGTCGGGGCCCCCGGTCGCTATGCCTTCAATGAGCAGATGGGCTTTATCGACATCCTGTCGGCCGCCGATGGTCCGACTGCGGCGGCGGATCTGCGCAATGTGCGTATCGCCCATCGCAGTGGCAGCACGGCGCGGGTCAGCAAGCTCGACCTTGCCCTCTACTTTGAAACTGGCGATGAAACCTTGCTGCCCAAGGTGCTGCCCGGCGACTCCATCTACCTGCCGGAGAAGAATCGCCCTTGGCTCGACGAGCCCAAGGAGAACACCATTCGGGTGTTGGGGGCGATTGCCCGTCCCGGTCGCTACCGCTTTGACTCCTCCATGACCCTGCTGGATCTGCTGGCAGAGGCGGGGGGCCCGACCAGCAGCGCCTATATCAAGAAGATTGTGGTGATCAACATGGCTACCAGTGGTCAGGGGGATCAGGCCCGCAGCTTCGATCTCGACGGCTTTGCCAAAGAGCCCGACTTTAGCCAGTTGCCGGTGCTGCGTGCAGGGGACACCGTCTTTATCCCTGATAGCAAAAGCAGCAACTGGGCCATCTTCATGGATGGCATGCGCGACATTTTGACCACGATCTCGGTGGTGGCCCTGGTCGGGACGCTTTGATATGAGCATCCCCATTCAATATCTGGAGCTCGAATCCCTCTACGCGGCGACGGTCGCCCGCGGGATCCGCTCGCTGGCTGTCACCTCGTCAGAAGGGAGAGAGGGGGTGAGCTCCATCTGCGATGCGCTGGCAAGGCGCTCGGAGGCGGATGGGCAGCGCACCCTGCTGGTGGATCTCAACCTCTATCATCCCGGCCGCGCCACGGCGGTTGCCTGGGGGCCCAATGATGTGCCCGAGCCAGTGGCCACTGGCCGCTCCTTGTCCTTGCTCCCGGCGCCGGGCAAGGATCTGATGGCTTTTCGCAACAAGGATACCTTGCGTCAACTGCTGGTTCGCTGGCTGGAGCATTACGATGTGGTGATCTTCGATACCTCACCGCTCACCGCTCACTGCTCTCAATCGGGGCAATATTCCGGCCGATCAGGTCTGTGGGGCCTGTGAAGGGGCGCTGCTGGTGGTGCTGGCGGGAGTGACGCCGACGACCGTGGTACAAAGTGCGGTGGATAAACTGACCCGTGCCGAGGCCAATCTGATTGGCGCTGTCTATAACGACAAACTCAACCCGGGGCTGGCCAGCGAGATCCTGCGCGAACTCAACCGGCTGCCCAGTAACCGGGTGACCGAATGGCTCAAGCGCTGGTGCCGGCGCAGTGCCTTGCTCAATTTCCGGATCTGATCGCCCGCTGATGGAGGCCCGATATGGATGACTGGTTGCGATCTGCTCCGGCAACCCTGCAGGCGGTGCGCGAACTGCGCAACCGGCTGGCGCAGGGACTCTCCCTGTTTCAGGTCTCCCCAAAGGATCAAGCCAACTGGCTGCTCTGTTTCAGTGAGCTGGCCACCAATAGCGTCAAACACACAGCTCCTCCCGCGACCCGGCTCTGGCTCACGCTGAAAGAGGATGAAACCGGCTTGAGTCTGATACTGGAGGATGATGGCGGCCCGCAACCCGGTCTTGCCAGTGCGCCGTTACCCGATGAACTGCAGGAGGGGGGATACGGGCTGGCGCTGGTGCACCAGCTGTTTGCCGAGGTGCACTTCTCTCGCGACGGTGAGCGCAATCGTGTGACCCTTCGCCAGCAGGGCCCGGTCAACCAACAGCCGGTGATCGCGGTGATCGACGATGACAAGGTGATGCGTGCCCTGCTCACCGCCTATCTCCATGAGCACTACCGGGTTGAAAGTTATGCCGACTCCCATGCCGCCCTGCTGGCGCTCGGGAAGCAACCTCCCGCGCTGGTGCTCTCCGATATCGAGATGGAGGGGATCGATGGCTTTGGGCTGCGCCAGCAGTTGATGAAGGATCCCAAGATGAAGGGGGTGCCCTTTATCTTCCTGACCGGGCATCAGGATCAGTGGACCCAGAGTCGGGCGGGGGCGCTGGGGATCGATGACTTTCTGGTCAAGCCCATCACCAAGCAGGACCTGTTGCTGGCGGTTTCGCGGGTGCTGCAACGCTCGGAGCAGCTCAAGTCGCAATGGGGCGAACAGCTGGATCAGCGCATGACCTCGGCGCTGCGCCCGTTATTGCCCGCCACCTCCATAGGGGGATACCAGCTGGCGTTGCAAACCCGCGCGGCCACCGTGGGGGGCGGGGACTTTCTGCTGGTCAAGGATCGGGTGCTGTGGCTCGGGGATGTGATGGGCCACGATGCGGAAGCCAAGTTCTTCGCCCATGCCTATGCCGGTTATCTGCGCGGTTTGCTGACCGCCCACGATCTGGAGCGCGCCCCCGCCCGCTTGCTGACCATCTTGTCCAATGCGGTTCACAGTGATCCGCTCCTCGGGGCTACCCTGCTCACCACCCTCTGTATTGAGCTCGGCAACGAGGGGCGGGTGCAGTGGGCCAGCGCGGGCCACCCGGCGCCCTGGCTGGTCGGGCCCGGCACCATTCGTCAGGTCGGCGTGACCGGCCCCTTGCCCGGTTTGCGCCCAGATCCCCACTTCGTGACCAATGAGCGTCAGCTCAAGCCCGGCGAGATCCTGCTGTTCTGGACCGACGGCCTGCTCGATAGCCGTGACGCAGAAGAGCGCCAGCGCTGGGAGTCGCAGCTAAAAGAGATCTGCCTGACTTCGGGGCCCGGTCTTGAGCAACTGGCTCATCGCATTGCCCGCTGGTTTGATGAACGCATCAATGATGCCGCCCTCGATGACATGACCCTCCTGCTGGTCGCCTGTCCCGGCGCCTGATCCTGCCCCTCTTTGCCTGACTGGCCCGCTCTATGCAGCGCCTCATTTCAGGTGGCATGGAGCCACGGGAGGAGGGCCTTATGTTACCCATGCAGCAGATCTGGCTGGCCATCGATGCGCGTCAGGTCGGTGGAATAGAAGTTCACATTATCCACTTGGCCAACGATCTGCTGGCCAGAGGATTTCGCCCCACCATAGTGCTGGTGAGCAACCACGGTATGACCCCCTTTACGACCCTGCTCAAACAACAGGGCTTGCCCTACGAGGTGTGCCACAACAGCCGCGACTTTATGCGCCGTCTGGCCCGCCAGCCGGCTTCTGTGCTGATCCATACCCACGGCTACAAGGCCGGGGTGCTGGGGCGGCTTACAGCCTGGTTTACCGGTAAATCGGTGGTCTCGACTTTTCACAGTGGGGATGACGGGGAAGGGTTGCTGAAGTTTTACAGCTGGCTGGATCGCACCACAGCGCGTTTTGCGAAGTGTATTGCAGTAAGCGAGCCCATCGCTCGCAAATTGCCTGTGCCAAGCACGGTGATCAGCAACTTTGTCCCCATGCCTGCGACACCGGCATCGGTAACTGGCAACCGGATTGCCTTTGTCGGCCGCCTCTCGCCGGAAAAGGGGCCGGAGGTGTTCTGCCAGCTGGCCGCCTTCTGCCCGGACGGGGCGTTTCATCTCTACGGGGATGGTCCCATGAAAAGCGCCTTGTTGCAGCAGTATGGTGATCGCGTCCAGCTTCATGGTTTCCAGAACATGGCCAATGAGTGGCACAACATCGACCTGCTCTGCATCACTTCCCGCTTTGAAGGGTTGCCGCTGGTGGCCCTGGAGGCGATGGCTCACGGCATACCTGTCTGTACCTTTGCGGTGGGGGGGCTGGTCAATCTGATCGACCATAAATCCAATGGCTGGCTGGTGGAGCCCGGCCATGTGCGGGATATGGCGGAGCTGGTCAACTACTGGCTGCGCAGCGATGGGGTGGTGCGCAGCAAAATGAGTCAGGCGGCCCGCAACACCATCGCCCGCGGGTACAGCGTGAGCAACAGAGTGACCGATATTCTGGCTGTCTACGGCGCCTGAATCCCCAAGGGGAAACCCGCCAAAAACGAGTGGCCGCTGGCCACTCGTTTTTTTATGTGCCGGTGTTAGGGGTTGCAGGGGGCGGATTGCTTCGGTGATCACGCAACGCTAGGATTTCTGCGGTGGGGCAAGCGGACATCAGGCCTGTGGATGGGGCCAGATGATGGCGATCAGGTCGCTGACTTCTCGGTGATCACCGCGGACGTGCCACAAGGATGCGCCATAAAAAAGGCCATTGCAGTAGCAATGGCCTTGTGGGGTTGAGGCGTTGCTGAGATTGGCAGAATTAGCGCCCCTTCTTGCCAACCATGATGGCGATCGTCTTGCCGATGATATGCACATCCTGCACCAGCCAGCGCCAGGGGTGGAGCAGGGCAACCGAGTAGGCCAGATCGAACGCCAGCTTGCTGCGCACATCATCGAGCGACTCGTCGTAACCCTGATTGACCTGTGCCAGACCGGTAATGCCGGGGGCCACTTCATAGGTGCGTTCGATAAAGTACGGCACCGCATCTTCCAGCCGGTTGGCGATCCCGGGTCGCTCCGGACGGGGGCCGATCAGCGACATCTCCCCCTTGAGCACATTGATAAACTGCGGCAGCTCATCGAGCCGGGTTTTGCGCAGAAAGTCGCCGCTGCGGGTGATCCGGCTGTCCCCCTTGCCACACCAGACCGGCCCGGTGGCCGCCTCGGCGTCGGCGCGCATGGTGCGAAACTTGATCATGAAAAAGAGCTCGGTATGGGTGGCATGGCTGCGCCCGATCCGCAACTGACGAAAGAACACAGGCCCCGGGCTATCGAGCCGGATGGCCAGCATGATCAGCGGCCACAGTGGCAGCGTCAGCAGCAGGCCAAGAGTGGCACCGAGCAGATCCATGCTGCGTTTGACCACCAGGGTCAATCTTGGAATGGGGTGTGTCATACGGCTTTCTCCTGTGACATGAAACGTATGGGGGCGCGCAGGCAGTAGCGCAGGGTGCCCATGCCGTTGTACCAGTGTCCGAGTACCAGATAGTGGATCTTGCGAAACAGATTGGGCCAGGGGTGCACAGGGGTCAGCTGGATCAGGATGACCAGCAGATACCCCAGCAGTTGCAGCCCCAGCAACAGCTGAAACAGCAGGGATTGGGTGGCCAGCGGGATGGCGCAGAGCCACAGCAGGGTCAGGCAGAGCGGCATCAATACTCGCAGCCCCTTGCCACTGGCAAAGTTGAAGGCAACCCAGCCGAACTTGGGGTGCAGCAGGGGCAGCAACCGCAGCAGCTGCTGGGTGTTGCCGGCCCCGATCCGCTTGCGCCGTGTTGCCTCCAGCGCGGCATTGGAAACTTCCAGCTCCAGTGCGGCGCAGCGATTGTCATAGACAGCCCGATACCCCTTGGCGATGGCCTGCATCGGCAGGATGAAATCGTCGTTGATGGTATCGGCAGCCAGCGGGGTGAGGCACTCCCGGCGCATCATGTAAAAGGCCCCGTGGGCTCCCAGCATGCCGCCAAGGGCCGATTCGCAGAGCTTGATCTGGCTTTGATAGTGCCAGTAACTCTCCTCGCCCTGTGAGCCCGGTTGCCAGAAGCGGTACGCTTCCCCGACCACCCCTACCTTGGGATCGGCAAAATGGGCGACCGCCAGCAGCAGGCTGTCGATGGGCAGCAGGGCCGAGACATCGGTGAGGGCCACCAGATCGCTGTGCACCCGGGTCATGGCCTCGTTGAGCACGGCGACCTTGCCGCGATTGCGGGGGTGATCAAACAGCCTGATCTGCAACTGCTGCAGGGCGGGATCACCGAGCTGGCTGAGCGCAATGGGGTAGCTGTTGTCGCTGCAGCCGTCGAAATGCACATGCACCCACAGCTTGTCGGCGGGGTAATCGAGGCTGGCGAGGTTTTGCAGCTTGGCCGCGATGGTCGCCGCCTCGTTGTAGACCGGCATCAGCAGGGTGATGGTCGGCAGCGCCTCATCGGCGGCCTCTGTTTTGAATCCCCGATCCAGAGGGCGGGGTGGATTGGCTACCTTGCGCGCCTGCCGACCACCAAATTTGAGCAGCAGGGGATAGCCGACATGGTGGTAGACCACCAGTACAGCGCACAGCCAGAACACGATCATGATCCATTCCATGGGATGCTCCTCTGGTCATCGGGTCGCTTGATCAGCGGCTGTAAAGCTGCTGATAGGCCTGAGCCATCCGGCTCAAGCTGCTTTGCTGGCACACAAACTCACGGGTGACGGCACGCAGGCTATGGCACTGCAGCAACCCTTGTGCCAGAAGCTGGGCAAGGCGGCCGGGATCCCGCTCCGACAGGATATGGCCGCTGGCCTGACAGACGATCTCTCTGGCCGCCCCCACGTCGCTCATCACCACCGGCACCCCGCACGCCTGTGCTTCCAGCACACAAAGCGGCATCCCCTCCGCCAGCGAGGGAAGGCAGAAGAGATCCAGCCCCTGATAGAAGCGCGGCATGTTTTCGACCAGCCCCAGAAAATGGACCCGATGGGCGATCCCCAGTTGCTGACACTGTTGTTGCAACGCATTTTGCAAACTGCCGACCCCAGCCAACGCAAGATGCACCTCCTGTGGCAGGGCGCGGATCGCCTCCAGCAGCAAGGTATGTCCCTTGACCGACTCAAGGCGAGCGGCGCAGCCAATCAACTTGACCCCTTGCGGCAGCCCCATCTCCTGACGGGCGAGGGCGGCGACGCCCGGGGCAAAGCGCAGCTCATCGATGCCGTTGGGGATCACGGTTGGCGACAGCTGGCCCAGCTTGACCAGCAGCTGGTTGGCCACTGGCGTGGCATCGGCCACCAGAATGGGTTTGAAGGCGCGCAGTCCCCAGAGGGCCAGCGTGCGCTGATGGGGATCATCGAGATACCAGGCATCGTGCTCTGTGTGTACCAGGGTGGGCACCCGGGCCAGCCGACTGGCGAGGCCGCCATAGAGCATGGGCCCAAGATGGTGGGTATGTACCGCGGCTGGCTTGAGTTGGCGCAGCAGTCGGGTGAGCCGCCAGAGGGTTGCCAGCGACCAGCCTGCGGGCTTTTCCAGACAGTGAATATTGCCAGCAAAGGGATGCAGGGCGGGCCATGCCCTTAGCACATCCCCTTTGCGCCCTTCGAGGGAGATGATATGCACCGGCTGCTCGGCAGGGCTCGCCTGCGTGAGGTTGAGCACCATGGTCTCCAGCCCGCCGGGCTGCAGGTGCTGCACGATTTGAACGACAGGTTGCAGAACAGGTTGTACGACGGGCTGGGCGCTGGCGCTCCCGCGGGGATGGGGTCTGTGCGACGGGGTTGATGACAACATGGTTCGCGCTCCGGCAAGGGAAGGGGTGACACCCCGGATAGCGGGAGAATGCGAATCTTGTACCACTCTTGCGATCTGCTCACAGAGGGGATCAGCCACCTCTGGTGGCACTGCCTTTGCATCGTACGGGGGGAGGGCTTTTCTCAGGGAGTGATGCCATGCCTGTCCAGTTCTATTACAACCTCTACATCATTCTCTTTGCCGCCTGGCGCCGTCGCTATCTGCTGGTTATCCCGGTGCTGGTGATGCCGCTGGTGGGTGTGACGGTCGGCCTGCTCACCCCCAAGGAGTATGAGAGCCGCACCACCTTTATGGTGCCGCAAGATGCCAACCAGACCCCGACCCTCAAGGATCTGATCACTCAGGAGAGTCTCAAGGATCGCTTTGCGGTGCTCGAAGCCCTGCTGCGCAGCCGTTATGTGCTGGACGGGGTGGCGCGGGATCGCGGTCTGGTCAATGACGAGACCCCGCCAGCTCAGCGCGATGCCATCATGGACTGGCTCTCGAGTGCCGTCTCTTTGCGGCTGATCGGCGATGAGGTGATCGAGATAAAGGTAAAAGCGGATTCGGCGGCCAACAGCGCCGGTTTGCTCGAAGCCATTTCGCGGCGCTTTTTCTTCAACCTGCTCAGCAAGGGGCGTGAGTCGGCGGAATCGTCCGAACGTTTCCTGCAAAGCCAGCTCGACAGCCGCCGCAGCGAACTGCAAGCGGCCGAGCAGCTGCTCGCCGATTTTAAACGGGAGCATGCCAGCGCCTTGCCCCAGCAGCAGAGTACCAACGTCGCCCGTCTCTATGGCTTGCAGGAGCGTTACGCCGAGAGCCTGATCACCTTGCAGCAGGCCAAGGCCCGGGTCGATCAGCTATCGCTGGGGCAGGAGAGCCAGCTGGCCCGCCAGCTGGATGAGAAGCTGCAGCTGATGCGCACCGAGCTGGTGTTGCTGCGGGCCCGCTACAGCGACGAGCACAGCAAGGTACAGAGTCTGCGCTATCAGATTGACCAGTTGCAGCAGGAGTTCGAGCAGCTCAAATCCCAACCGGATATGGCGCGCGGGCCCGAGTGGCAGTTGGCCCAGACGCAGTTGACGGAGGCGGAGCAAAACGCCGCCGGCCTGAAGAGCCAGCTGGATGGACTGGACAAGGTGGTCGACTCCCAGGGAGATACCGAGCGCCAGCTCGCCGAGCTGGAGCGGGATCTGGCGGTCAAGCGCACCCTCTATCAGGATTTGCTGCTGCGCTATGAGAAGGCCAAGGTGACCGGCGATCTGGGCAACTTCGAGCAGGGGGAGCGGATCAAGGTGATCGACAAACCCTTTGCCCCCAGCAAGCCGAGCAACTACCCGCTCTGGCTGTTTCTGCTGGCGGGCATTGTTGGCGGGTTGGGGCTGGGCTGCGGTCTGGCGCTGGTGGCCGAATTGGCGGATGCCAGCCTGCGCCGCTCCGATCAACTGGCCGCCCTGGTCAAGGCGCCGGTGCTAAGCCGCATTCCCTACTGCGAGCCAGTGCCGGACTATCCATCCAATAGTGATCATGCGCTGGATGGGCAGGTGTTGCCCTTGTCACCGGAACCGGGTTGATAGCCGTAAAAGCGGGCTGCCAGTCTGAATCTGGATATTTCTGAAAAGGCCTTGTGATAAGGCCTTTTTTATATTGTACGGATGGTGGAGTAAACATCGCGGCAAGCCAATAAAAGAGGAGATAGGCTTCATTTTCTGTTTACGATTCTTGACGGTGGTTTTACTCGGAAGTACAAGTTGAGTGGGCGTGAAGTAGGTGTGAGGTGTTAGTGTAAAATCATTTTAAAATGATTTTTTGATTATAATTACGAGTGGTGGATACAGTTAGGTGGAACAAGTTGTCAACATGTCAATAACGCATTCCATGTAATTGCTGTTAGGATTATCAGAGGAGCATATGAACAAAATTCATGATGAATTAGCTCAAATATTGGGATATGACAGTGCTCAACACTATAGACGTGAAGTCGATGAAAATGAGCGGATTTCTAACAAATCAAAAGAATTCTACAATAAACCACCGGAAGAGTGGCCAGCAATCGAATTCAACTGGGACTACCGGTTGAAATCTCAAAGGTTTTGCTTTGATGGTGTAACACAAACTGATTTTGAAAAAATGTACCCTAAAGGACTTGTTCTTGGCCACATGCCTTTATTGGAATTCGATAAACATTTGTGTCATTATAGTCGACGAGATGGTGATGAATTATGGGAGCTGGGCTGTCAATCGAAACTAGCTGAGATGATCGTGTATTTATCTGAGGGTAATCCCATTACTCCACCAATCATTAAACCTGTCGAGAATAACGAAGTGATTTTTCAAGGTGGACATCACCGCTACGCTGTGGCTAAAGCTATAGGATCTGAAAAAATTTCTATCTATGTATCCCCTGAACATGTTAGAGAGCTTAATGATTTTATGAGTATATGTTGGACATAAGCCTAACAATCTGCTCAATGGGACAAAAACATGTGCCACTTTTCGTTCGGTTTGTTTTTGGGATTACGGCCGGTCTGATTGGTTTAAGTAGCTCGTAGGTTCGATTAGCGAAACGTAATCGGACGCTCGCAGTGAAACTTCACGTCAATGTGGCAATAACGTCCCAACTGGTGCCAGTTCGAGGGTGATTTTTGGTGGGAGGGGAGAAGTGGCAAGATGGGAGGGTTTTAGCGAGTTGAATAGAAATATTGCAGAAAGGCCGCGAACGTCCGATTACGCTGTGCTAATCGAACCTACAGCCCTTGCTTGCTGCAAGTATCGAATGCTGCAAGGCAGCTTATTTCAAACGTGAGGATCGATGAATCAACCCATGGCGCTCACTGATGGCTACACGTTTTGCGTCGCAGGCACCGGTACGGAATACCGCTTGTGCGCTCCTTTTCTGCTCCCCGAAGCGGTAGACCCAGTAGCCATGCTGGCTGTTGCCAATCAGTCCCTAGACCTACATCCCTGTGCTGCATTATCAAAAGATGCTTCAAGAGCTCGGAGCGCTGCCGCCTTTATGTTGCTATGTGTGGGGCGAGCCGCGCAGGCAGAAGCCATTCTCCGAGAGGTGATCTCCGCGCAGATGGTTTCAGAGGACGATGCTGCTCGCGTTAGCTCAGAACTACGCCTGGTACAGGTTTTGCAGCGGCTCGATCGTGCAGATGAAGCTGTCAGCTTGGCCACCCAAGTAGTTTGTCGGTTGCAACCAAAATCCCTTATGCGGCATTTCGCACTGCATCATCTTGGCAAGGCTCTCGTACAGACCGGCGCCTATGATAACGCTCGCGCCGTGCTGTCAGAGGCGCTCTCTCTACGCCAGGCTCTTGGCAAGAGTGAACTTATCGCATCCACTCTGAAGGCGTTATCGTTGTTGCCCTCAGAAAAACAAGCGGCGCATCATCCATATGGTCAGACTTGGCATATTGGTCAATCGGGCGAATTTCGTCAGGGCGACTAGCCTTTTCGCGCTGTATTCAGGTCATCACCGCCACAAAAAAATCAGGGAGCCATGGCTCCCTAATCGCGACACACGGGATGATTAGCTAGCCGATAGCTGGCGTTTGTTGCCAGTTGGCTTGCTGCGGACGGCCTTGAGATCGGCGCTGATAGCGCCAGGCCAGCAGTAGCGGCATACCGAGCAGCAGCTGGGCGGCCAGCGGGATCTCCTCGATGGGGGCGGCCAGTGCCCCTTCCGGGATAATGCCCCCCTCAATTTCGGCTGCCAGTTTGAGCTCCAGCGCATTGCCAAAGTCGGCGAAGGTGGTGGCATTGATCACAAACGCATCCTGACCTCCCGCCACGTTCTCCACATACCACTCTTGCAGCACCCCATCGGCGTAGTCCTGACCTATGGTGATGCCGTTGATGGTATCGATGCCGGAGGCGAGCAGTTGATCCCGCACGGTAGAGGTATCCAGCCCGTTGTTCTGGATGCCGTCACCCGACACATCCATCACCTGGCGGGCAGCGGTGAAGTTGTTGGTATCAAACTGCTGGGCACCAAAGGCCATGGCCGAACCGGGGGCCGTCATCCCCGCATAGGGACGCACCAGGGCATCCAGGGTGGCGGCGAAGTTGTTGATGGAGGTCATGTCGTAGAGGTGGAACCAGTCGGTCATCAGACTTTGCTGGTTGCTGCTGCTCCACATGATCATCTGTACGGCGATGGACCCGAGTTTGCCGCCGCTGGTGTCGAGGATGGCGCTCTGTACATCCTGACTGTAAAAGGCGTCCACATAGCCCTGTAACTGCAAATTGAATTCCGATGAACTGACGCTGCCCGACACATCCATCAGCAGTTGCAGTTCGGTATCGACTTCGGTCAAGGCGTATGCGGGGGAGGTTACCAACAACATCCCCAGCAGCCCTACCAACGGTTTGAGTTTCATTGCTCACTCCTTCTCCCTGGCGCTAGTGCCAGCAGGGGGAATGAATAAAGCGTGCCAGCTTTGTTGCATCCTCTGACTTGGCTTGATCCGGGTGAGGCCGGGCAGGCATGGAACTTGCGACAGCACTCAAAAGCGCTGATAACCGGCAGGAGTTGCGATGGAGATCCGTCCCTGGCAGTGGGCACCCAACTGGCTGCTACTTGGTTTGGCCAATCAGTGGGGCATGGTGTGGCTCAATATGGGCCACTTCAACTTGCTGGTGGTGTTGCTGATTGCTATCTGGTGGCAAATTGCATCGCGGGTTGCGCCGAGCTGGCGCCCGCATCCACTGGCGCTCGCCCTGTTTATCCTGCTGATCCTGATCCCCAGCGCCAGTTGCAAGGCGCTGGCCTGTCTGTTGCTGGTGGCCTCGCTATGGCGCCGTCATCAGAGTGGCGATGAGCGGGCGGTGTTGCAGATTGTGCTCGCCTTTACCGTGGCGGTGTTGTGGGGGCAGCAGGTGTTTGCCCTGCTCTCTGGCCCTGTGCTGGCCCTCGATGCCTGGGGGGTAGGCCAGTGGTTGCAGCTGCTGGGCTGGGAGACTCGCCTTGATGGCAATCGCATCGAGCGGTTGGGGGGCCATGCCCTGATTGTGCTCAAGGGGTGCTCCTCGTTTTCTCAACTCTATCTGGTGGTGCTCTCCTGGCTGGTCTCCTGCTGCTGGCTGGCGCCGGAGCGCCCCCTCTACCGGCAGTGGCCCATGTTGCTGCTGGTCTGCCTGCTCTATATCGGGGCCAATCAGCTGCGGTTGGTGCTGATGAGCCTGGATCTGCGCTGGTATGGCTGGCTGCATACCGGCTCGCTGGCCCAGCTCTACCAGTGGGCCATCATGTTGCTGGTGATGACCATCCTGTTTCTAAGGGGGCGCCATGATGCGTCTATCTAGGGGATATCTGCTGCTGTTGCTGGTGGCGCTGAGCAGTGCTGCCGCCATGGGCTGGCGTTATCAGAACCGGACGATCAATGAGGGGGCCAAGCCCATGCTGATGGAGCTGGTCCAGCTGGGATGGCGCTTGCGGGTGGCTACGCCGGTACTGGGCGGCACCTATGTCAGCTATCAGCTGGCCCATCCTCGTTGTGATGGTCTGCTGCAGGCCATGCTGGTGGCGCCGGATCGGGAGGCGATGTCAGTGACGCTGGCGGGTGAAGGGATGAGTCAGGGGGTGATGTTTTTAGGCGAGCTACACCAGAGCCCGCCGCTGCTCTCGTACCGTCTTACCCAGGGTTGGCGCAAATTGTGGGGGCTGGCCCCTTATCCCCTCTATCGGGTGGCCTTGCCGACCACCTGCCTCGGCCTTATTGCGCCGCCGCTGGCGTGACCGCCCCCGATTCGCCGTTTGGCAGAATGCGGATCAGCAAGGTATTGGGGGCCAGCATGGGGTCATAGCGGGGCTCCAGCTCAATGGCGCGAGCTCCCAGCAAGCGGGTGAGGGCGGTCAGGCGCACGCTCGCCATCCGCGCACTCTCCAGCATGTCGGTTTGCAGCCCGGGGCCGCTTATCAGCGCAATCCGGGCCGGATCCTTGCGTCCCAAAAACTGATGCAACTGCTGCTCCTGATCCGCCGCAAGTTGCGTCTCCGCTTTCTGGTACTGCAGTTGCAATTGGGGCTGTTCGGCCAGCTGCTGTTCCCGCAACTGGTTGAGGATTGGCAGGGTCTCATTGACCGGCTCCTGACGGGCGCAACCGGTGAGGATCAGCAACGGCAGCATCAGGGGCAACAGGCGGCGCAGGGCGCTGTCTTTGGCTGTGGAGCGGGGAGTCTGGTTGGCCATACGCAGTCACTTCAGGAGGATGAGTGGGCACCAGTTTGCAATGTTTTCAATCCCTTGGCCAGTTGTTCAATTTCGCGGCGCCACTGGATCCAGGCGGCAGAGGGCAGTTGCTCTGCCACCTGCCAGCGGGTCGGCAGCTGATCCCGCAGGCGCTCCAGCAGCACGGCGGCCTCTACTTGATAGCGGGCCTCCTGTTCTAGCCAGGCAAGCCAGCGCAGATCTTCGATGGCTTGCTGCAACAGCAGCAGATCGTGGGAGAGGCGGTGCGCCTCGCAGGCTTGCGGGCCGAGCAGCATAAAGTCGCTCTCCCGCCCGTCGGTGGGGTCATAAGGCAGGGCGGTCGGCATGCGGCCATGCCACTGCAAATAGCCTTCGGCGCCGCTTTGCCACAGGTAAAACCCGGCGGCTCTCGGGGTGCCCAGATTGTAAAACCAGGGGGTGACCTTGTGCTGGCGCACTCGCGCCACATCGCTCTTGTCGGCGCCAAAGCCTGCGTTGATCAGGGCAATCTCCACCTCTGCCAGCAGACCAACCTGACCCGGATGATTGAAGTGACCCGCACGGATCACCGCCGGATCCAGCCGTTTCATCTCCCGCGCCAGGGTGGTGATGGCGGGCAGGGTGGCAAGATCGGGCTCATCAAAGAGGCTCCATGCCAGCGGGGGCAAGCCGCTGGCGGTCAGCCCCTGTTGCCGGGCCTGCCACTGATCAAGCTGGCTGGCAGGGTCTCCCCCCCAGCGTTTGAGCGGGGTATAGGCCAGCAGGGGCGGCACAAAGCCGAGCCCGGCCGCCTCTCCCATGATCTCCCGCATCCCCGCTTCATCCTGTGGCAGGGCGGGCGAGAGGCCGCTGATCCCGAGTTTGGCGAGCCGCGCCAGATCGCAGCGACTGGCCGCGGCGATCTGCTCTTTTAACGCCTCGGGATTGGGGCTCAGCCAATTCAGATAAGGGGGTGCTTCGACATAGATGCCGACCGGCTTGCTGGCTGCGGGCAGGGTCAGCGGCAGCACCTCGATAGTTAGCGGCAATTGCACCAGTTGTTGTTGGCTCAGCAGCTGAATATTGCCCAGATAGCGACCGGCAGGCGCATCGCGAGGGACGGTGATCTGCAGCACCAGACGCCGAGGTACGCCTGCCAGCAGGGTGAGCCCGGCGATCCCCTCGACCAGCTCCTGATCCGAGGGGGCCAACAGGGTGCCGCTCGCCTGCGGGCGAACCAGATGCCACTTGCCGTAATAGTGGGTCAGCGCCAGCGGTGATCCTGCCTGTTCGGGGGGCTGGATCACCAGCAAGGGGGCCGGATCGTCGGTGGCAGCGTGGATGGCAAACTCCAGCAACAGCTGGCTGCCACGGGCGGCCAGCACGGGTTGTGAAGCCTGCTGCAACGCATCGGCCGCAGATGCCGGGGCGATCTGCAGGGTTGGGGCGGCATCCGTAATCGGCGTGAGGCTGAGCTGCTGCGAAGCTGGGGCTGGGGTTGGGGAATAGGGGGCCAGAGTCCACTTCTCCAAAAACAGCTGGCGCTGCTTGGTCAGCACGCTTGCGGTAGCGTCAGCCAATACGGCGCGATCTTTTCCGCTATTCGGGAGAGCCTCTTTGCTGGTGCTGGCCGGATAGGGGGCAAGCAGCAGCCCTGCCAGGTATTTGGCATCCGGTGAGTGGCCCACCAGTGTAATAGTGAGCGGGCCGCCGGGGTGGTTCAGGGTGACATGGACCGGGCCGCCTTGACGAGCCCCGAACAGCTGCCAGGGATCCGGATTTGGCAGTGCCTCGCGGGATTGTCCCGCCAGATAGCGCTGCGTTAGCCACTCCTGCGGTTGCCACTGTTCGGCCCAGATGGGCTCGCCATTGACCAGCACGCTGCGCTCGAAGGGGTGGGGCAGATACTCCCATTCACCGGGATCATCGAGCCAGAGGGTGAGCTGGTAGCGCCCTTTGGCCAAGTCCAGTCGCACTCCGTCGAGATTGCGCAGCCCATCGCGCACCAGGGCATCGCCGGAGGGGCGCAAGATGGCGGTGGGGTGGCCAATCAGCCGGGGATCCCCCGGGCTCAGGGCCTCAAAGCCGGTAAAGCGGGGCGCAGCCGCCGCCCCCAGATCCAGCGCAATGGTGCCCTCAGGCAGGGTCAGACCGGGCACCCAGTACCAGCGGTGAATGGTCAGCGAGGGGGCGTTATCGGCCATAAAGAGATAGAGCTTGGTGAGTTTGTCCAGCGCCAGCGCTCTGGGTTGGCTGGTGCGCCACTCACTCAAGGCAAAGCGCTGGGTGAAGGGGCCGGGTGCGACAATCCGCTCCAGATTGACCCGGCTTCGGTAGTTGACCGAGGCCTCATCGTCGATACGCAGGATCAGGGTTTGCGGGTGGGCGCTGGGATTATGGCCCTCGATCACCAGTTCATCATCGCTGCCTATTGGCCAGCTGTGGGTGCTCAGATCGAGCCGCTGGGGTGTCTGGTTGCCTGTCAGGGGCAGCGGGGTCAGCCCCTCCAGCCGGGTAGCGCCCATCGCTGCATTGGCGCAGAGCAGGATAACCAGCCAAAGCCCTCTGCTCATCCGGCCAGCCCCTTCAACCAGTTGTTCAGCTCGGCAGCCTTGTGATCCCAGCTTTGCAGGGCCACCTGCTGTTGGCGTGTGTGGCGCCCTTCGCTGCGGGTGAGCCCCTCCCAGCCACTCTCCTGAAACCAGCCCGGATTGGGTTGATCAAAGGCGGCCCGGTTGATGGCCTGGGCCAGGCTCTCACCATCGTGGGGGAGCTGGATCTGATCCCGATAGCCATCGAGAGCCGGAAAATCGGTGCTGACGATGGGGCGCCCTGCGGCCAGATACTCGCGCAATTTCAATGGATTGCAGGCACGGATCTGGGCGTTGTCGACAAAGGGCAGCAAACTCACCTGCCAGTGCTGGGCATAGGCCGCCAGCGTGTGGTGGGGTCGGGGCCCCAGCAGATGGATATTGGGGAGCCCCTTGAGGGGGGAGATATCGGTCTGGACCGGGCCAATCAGCACCAGATCCCAGTGGGGCAGGGCGGCCGCCGTCTCTGCCAGCAGGGGGATATCAATCCAGTCGCTCAGGCTGCCGTAAAATCCGGCAATGGGGCGGCCGGAGGGAAGATCCGCCGGCCGCTCTCTGGGGGGCATAAACAGCTCGAGATCCACCCCGTGGCTGAGGAGCCGGGTTTTATGGGGGGGGAAGCGGCTGGCCAGTGCGGGGCTGGCGGCCAGAATGAGATCCGCTTTTTCCACCAGTCGGGCTTCGCAGTGAGCGATGGCCTGATGATCCACCCCCGCCAGCGCCGAGAAGTCATCGCCGCAGTAGTAGATCACCGCCCGCTCTTCGAGCTTGCCAATCAGATCGACGGCGCTGGGCAGGGAGATCCAGAGCAAGGGGCGATCCAGCTCGGGCAACTGGCGCCGGATCTGCGCCGCCAGCCAGTGGCCATTGATCTTGCCCGCCAGCCGACTGCCCGGCAGCGGCAAGGCGAGCGGCGGCAGAACCCGGGGGCTGCTGGCGTCGATTGGCGCAACCGACTGGCTGCCAGCATGGCGCGCGCCGCGCAGCACCGCCCCCAGTTTGCGGACGATGCGGGTGAGATCATGAAGGGTAAAGCGGGGGCAACGCATGCCGATGGAGTTGACCCAGAGCACTTGATAATCGGGCAACAGACGCTTGATCAGGTGCTGGGTGCTGGAGGGGTGCTGGCCCCAATCCTCGCCCAGCACCACCAGTTGCGGCAGTGAGTGTGGTTTCATGCCAAGGTCTCCGAAGCGTGTGCGAGGTCGCTGTGATCCTGTGGCAGCAAGGGGCGCAGTACGGTGGCCGGTACACCCGCTGCCAGCACGCCAGCGGGCAGATCCCGGGTGACGATGCTGCCAGCGGCGACAATGGTGCCCGCGCCTATGGTGACACCGGCCATCACCATCACCCCGGTGCCAAGCCAGACATCCTGCTCCAGCACAATGGCCCCCACCTGTTCATCGCGATCCGGCAGGCCCCGGGCGCGATCGCGGGCGTTGACCGGGTGCCCCGGGTAGCCCGCCAGAAAGGCACGCCCTGCAATCCGGACGTTATCCCCCAGCACTATCTTGCTACCCACCGCCAGGGTGGTCTGCCAGCCAATGCCGACATTGCGGCCAATCACCAGCTTTGGCGTCTGGCTCGATGCCCGGCCGCTGATGGTCATGGCGGCGCTGAGGCGGCAGTCGGCACCAATTTCGATGGTGACCGGACCGCTGATATAGGGGATGCCGCCATAGAGATAGAGGCGTGGCGCGGGGGCTGTGAGGCGAGATTGAAACAAGGGGGTCCACCAGAGGGTGCGGGTCAGGGTTTCCAGCGCGTTGCTGCCCAGCAGATAGAGCCGATAAAGCAGCCGATGCAGGGGTGGGATCACGGGGAATGACCAGTGGCGGGCACTTTTGGCCAGTCGCCATACCCGGCGAGCCAGTGGCGTTTCCCCCTGTTTGGCCCAGCTTTTCATCCGGTGCAGGTTGATGGTATTCATGGCGACCTCTCCCTCTGGTGCAGTCCGTTGCTCGCTAAGCAGAAAGCAGGGATCGGGCCAACAGGACGGCCCCAGCTAGATCGGGCCAAATGGGGCTAAGAGGAGGGGCAGATTGCGCCGGTCGGTGCAATTTGCAGCCAGCGTTGTGCAAAACGCAAATGCTAGTCTCATTCTGGGCTTGTTCAGGCCGGTTCAGCCGCACAGAGGGGCTATCGCTTCAGGGCTGGAGTGAGTGGCGTGGGCTTTGCATTAGCGGTAGCTGACCCGGAGCAGGATGCGTCGGGTGGCTGGGAGGCCCTATGAAACTTGGTGTAAACCAGATTGCCATGCTCTATTACGCCGGCGGCTTGCTCCTGATGAAGGGGATCTCCCTGCTGATGCTTCCGGTGTTGACCCATCAGCTGCTGCCTCGTGAATACGGCCAGCTGGAGGTGCTGCTGACTCTCATCAATCTGGGTTCCCTTATTTTGGGCTTCGGGCTGGTGGATGCCCTCTACCGCTTTGCCGGATTGGCGAAAGATGAGCAGGAGCGCCAGCAGGTGGTGGCCCGCATGTTTGGTCTGGTCTGGCTGATCGCCCTGGCCAGTCTGGTGCTGCTCTGGCTGCTGGCGCCTGTGGTGCAAGCCTGGCTGCCAGTTGAAACCCGCCTTGCGGATGTGCGCTGGGTGCTCTGCGCCCTGCCGTTTGAAGGGGTGATCGGCGTGCCGCTGGCATGGCTGCGGATGCGCAATCAGGCGCGGCTCTTTTTCGTGGCGACCGCAGGCAAGGCGGTGATCCAGTCGGTGCTGACCGGCTGGTGGCTCTGGCTCGGTTGGGGAGTAAGCGGGGTGCTGGCCTCCGGCACCCTGACCTGCGTTGCACTGGCGCTGCTGCTGAGCCTCTGGCAGTGGCGAGATAGCGGGATCCGCTTTGACTGGCAACACTACCGGCCGCTGCTGCGCTATGGATTGCCCCTGGTGGTGAGCGGGTTGGCAGGTTTTGCCCTGAGCGGACTGGATCGCTGGCTGCTGGCCGATGTGGTGGGGGAGGCGCTGCTTGCCTACTACGCCGTAGCGGGCAAGCTCGCGCTGGCGGTGGGGTTGTTGCTGCAACCCTTTGCCCTCTGGTGGTATCCCCGTCGTTTCATGCTGCTGCGCGAGCCGGATGGACTGCGACTCAATGCCCACTACAGCGTGATGGGGTCGGTACTGGGGTTTGTCACCGCGGGGATTGTCGGGCTTACCGCCCCCTTGCTTATTCGCTGGCTGACCCCGGAGAGCTATCACGGGGCGATCGCCTATATTCCGCTGCTGGTGCTGGGCATGGCGGTGCGCAATGTTTCGGACTTGCTCAATGTCGGCTGCTTTAGCGGCGAGAAGAGCAATGCCCAGATGGTGATCAATCTGGGCTGCAGCGCCCTTGGGGTCGCAGGCTTTCTGCTCGCCATCCCCCCCTTCGGGGTCGCCGGGGTGATCTGGACCCTACTGCTGGTCTATCTGGTGCGGGCGCTGGCCTTTTATCTGGTGAGCCAGCGGTTGCTGCCGCTGCCGTATCGCCTCTCCACCCTCTGGGCCAGTTCCCTCGGGGCGCTGGCGATGGTCTGGCTCGGCCAATGGTGGGCAGGATCATGGCTCGTCTAACGTCGGCCATCTGGGCAAGCACCATCTGTCTGGTGCTGGCTCTGCTCTGGTGGCGGCTGCCCCATCCCTTGCTGCTGCCGGTGCTCGGCCTTGCCATTCCCGCCATCTGGTTTGCCCTGCGCTGGCCCTTCTTGATGGTGCTGGGGTTTGTCACTTTCTCCTTTTTCCGGCTGCATGAGGTATTCCCTCAGCTCTATCCCCTCAAGATCCCGCTGCTCTTCTCGCTGGCCGCCATCGGTGCGCTGGTCTGGCACATTTTGCTGACCGGCCGGATCAAGCCCTACTGGAGTCCAGCCCTGAGCTGGCTGACGGCCTTCTTTGTGATGGTCTCCATCGGTGTGCTGTTTGCCAGCAACCGGGGCGAGGCGATCGCCACCTGGACCGGCAGCTACAGCAAGATCTATCTGATGACCCTGGCCACCGCCTGGCTGGTGCGCACCCCGGGGGATTTTGCGCTGGCGGTGCGCACCTTTGTGGTGGCGGGCTGTCTGGTGGCGCTGGTGGCCCTCTACAACAAGGCGAGCGGAATTGGGCTGGTGGAGGGGACCCGGGTGACCATAGGGCGCGAGCTGGGCTCTGTGCTGGGGGATCCCAACGATCTGGCGCTGGTGCTGCTCTTTCCTGCCGGCTTTTCGCTGAGCTTGCTGCTCAATCAGGGCAATGGGGTGGGGGGGCGTTTGCTGGGGGGGCTTGGCTTTGCGCTGACTGCGGCCGCCATTATCGCCACCCAGAGCCGGGGTGGTCTGCTGGGTATCTGCGCCGTTGGTGGCCTGTTTGCCTGGCAGCGGGTGAAGTCGAAAACCCTGTTGATCTCGCTGGGGATGGTCGCGCTGGTGGTGCTGTTTGCCGCCGCCGGGATCAGCGACCGGGCATCTGGCGGCGCCGCCGAGAGCGGGGTCGATGCCTCGGCCATGGGGCGGATCTACACCTGGCAAGCGGCCTGGGGGATGGCGCTGGGCCACCCGCTGGTGGGGGTGGGCTTGTCCAATTTCTATTACAACTACTTCTTCTACAGCCCCCATTGGGATGGGCTTAATCATGCGGTGCACTCCACCTGGTTCGGGGTGCTGGCTGAAACCGGCTTTGTCGGGTTGGCGCTGTTTATCGGCATGGTGACGGTGACCCTGCGCAGTTGCTGGCGTTGTCAGCTTGCTGGCATGCCTCCTGCAGTGATCACGGCGATGCAGGGGGTGATGGCCAGCATGGTAGGGTTTGTGATTTCGGGATCCTTCCTGACCCAGGGGTTTACCTGGCCCATCTATCTGGAATTGGCGCTGGCCGTCGCCGCCATCAAGTACGTGCAGCAGGCGGCCACAGAGGTGAAGGCCACCGCTGAGGAGCATCAGGAGGCAACCCGGTTGCCGGCAGTGCCACCAAAGGGAGCAAGAGGATGAACGCAACCCCTGTTTTGCTGGTTCACTACGGAGAGGACTGGATCCGCGGCAGCGAACGCTGCCTGCTGGATCTGCTGGCCCACCTCGATCGCAGCCGCTTTACGCCGTTGCTCTGGTGCAATAGCCCGACGCTGGCGGCAGAGGTGGCCACCCTCGGGGTAGAAACCATGGTCGAGCCGTTCAGCCTGCTGCTGGGATGGCAGGCGCCCCGTTTTGATCTTGCGGCCCATCGGCGCCTCTCCCGGCGAGCCAGAGAGCTCATCACCGAACGGCAGATTGGGCTGGTGCACGCCAACAGCGCGGCTCCTTGTCAGTGGCTGGCGGGGGTCTGTCGGGCGTTGCAGGTACCGCTGGTGTGCCACCTCCATGCCCGTTACCAGCCAAGAGACAGATTCAGCCTGCGGGTTCATCAGGCAAGCGTGCTGATCGGGGTGAGCGAGCCGGTGTTGACCGGTTGGCGCCAGGATGGCTGCGCGGCCGAGCGGTTGATCCGGGTACCCAACGGGGTGGATGCCGCTCGCCTGAATGGCGGAGCTCACTGGCCGGTCGTCGGCATGCTGGGCTTGCCCCCGGGGGATATGATCATCGCAACCGTTGGCTCCCTGATCAAACGCAAGGGGATTGATCTGCTGATCCGCTCGCTGGCTGCCCTGATGGCATCGGGGGAGGAGGCCCAGTTGCTGATTATTGGCAGCGGTCCGGAGCGGGAAGCATTGATGGCGTTGGCTGTCGAGCTCGGGGTGGCCGAGCGGGTCCACTTTCTCGGCGAGCGACCGGACAGCGCGGCTATCTTGCGGGGCGGGGTGGATCTGCTGGTCTCCGGCGCCCGTGAGGAGGTGTTTGGTCTGACGTTGGCGGAGGCGGGCATGTTGGGGCTCCCGGTCAGTGCCTACCGAGTGGGCGGCATCCCCGAAGTGGTGGAGGAGGGGGTGACCGGTTTGCTGGCAACCCCGGGGGATTGGGCCGAGATGGCTGATCACTGGCGGCAATTGAGCAATCCGCAGCGCCGATGTGAAATGGGGCGGGCTGCTCAGCTGCGTGCCGCACAGTTGTTTACGGTGGCGCGCTATGTCGACGGGGTCACGGCGGTGTGGGACGCCGCACTGGCTGGTCGTTGGCACGCCACGGCCTCCACACCCTTCCGACCATTCATTCACTGGGCGGGGCAACGACTCCTTGCCAGAGGGCGCAATATGCTGGCGAGTGGGATGGCAAGAGTGGCGCAAAGAGTGCAACTGGGGTTTGGCCGCCGCAAGGTGCCAGAGTAAGGGAGCAGCAAGATGAGCATGCAAACTGAGCCGGTGTTCGGAAAGGTCATCGTTGTGGATCCTATCCCGTTTCGCGGTGGCTCCAAGGTTGCGACCGAAGTGCTGCTCGATGAGTTGGCCAAACGGATGCCCGGGCTCACATGCCATGTGTTGACCCAGGATCCCGACTCCTGGCCCCGTTGTCAGCATCATCCTCTTTGGCTGCCCCACATATTGAAGGGGCGGGAGTCCGGCATCGGCTATCTGCTCAAACAGGGGTGGCAGACCCTGCTGATCCTCTGGCTTGTGCTGCGCTTGGGGCAGGTGAAGTGCCTGGTGGCGGCGTCCGGGCCGGGGGTGGATCTCTGCTGTTACTGGGCGGCCCGCTGGTTGCGGTGCCGGGTGGTTCAGCTGATCCATGGCCCTGTGGGGTGCTCGGGGCTCTCTGCCAGGGCCTTGCAACGGGCGAATTTTGTGTTTTATCTCGAATCAACCCGCAGCTCCCTGGCGGCATTGCTGGCCCGGCTTGGCGAGACCGAGTTCCCGTCACACTGGCAGCCATTTACCAACGGCTTGAGCGAGATTGATTGGCCCAAAGCGACCCTGGGGGGGCCTCGTATTTTGTGGGCGGCCTCGTTGCTACGCTGGAAGGGGCTGGAGACCATGCTGGCCGCCCATCAACTGATCCCTGACGCTCGCCCCGAGCTGATGGTGTGCTATCTGCAGCCCAAGGGCACGCTGCAACCCTGCAGCCAGCCCCAGCCACAACTGCCAGACACCTATTGGTATGCCAACCCCGCCAATCTTGACGAGATCCGATCTCGATGCGGCATTTTTGTCTCCACCAGCCATCAGGAACCGTTTGGTCTCTCCATTCTGGAGGCCATGGCGGCGGGATTATGCGTAGTGATCCCGGCCGATGGCGCCTGGTGGGATCGACACCTCATCGATGACGTGAATTGCCGCAAATATCAGCCAAACGATCCCGGCGATCTGGCGCGGGTGCTGGCCAGCCTCAATGCCATGCCCGACGTGGTCAAGCGACTTGGCCATCATGCCCGCCTGCATGCCATGGTCCATTACAACGCGGCAGATACCTATCAAAGCACAGTGGATCAGTGGGAAAGTATGTTGCGATGGGATGCGTTGAGCCTTGCCGTGCATGGTTAGCGCGCAGTGGTTCCCCGTGGGGAGGATGGGGGGGGATGAGGGACTTATGGGCAGACTGGTTGCGGGAGGCTGGGTGACTCCGCCACTCTGATGCAGTTACGGCCGGATGATTTGGCGGTGTAGAGCGCAGCATCAGCCAGTTTGACCAGTTCAGAGGGCTGCCAGTAACTCGATGGTCTGAGGCAGGCAACACCCATGCTAACGGTCACCAGACCGGTGGCATTTTGTGCGTGTGGCTGCGCGAGTGCAAAAATCAGCCGCTGGATATGTTGGGCAATTTCATAGGCGGATTGACGCTCGACATGTGGCAACAGGATGACAAATTCCTCTCCACCGTAGCGAGCCACCAACTCCCCCGAGCGGCGCCCGGATAGCGCCAGGGTATGGGCCAGCAATCGAAGGCACTCGTCACCGGCAACGTGGCCATAGAGGTCGTTGAACTGCTTGAAATGATCGATGTCGAGCATGATGAGCGCAATCGGCATCTCTGTCTGAATACAGTGCTCCCAGGCCTGGTTCAATGAGTTGTCGAACAGACGACGGTTGCCGATATTGGTTAGCCCGTCGGTATTGCTGAGCGCTTCCAGTTTCCGGTTCGCTTCCGCCAGCTCCCTGGTTCTGATCTCGATAATGAGCTCCAGCTCATGTTGGCGCTCCTCCAGACTGGTCATCGGGTAAATTTCGCTTTCCCGAGCCGCACTGTAAGGGATGGAGATACTGCTGTGAGCAATTTTCCACGCCATGGCTTCGTGTCGAAAAATCAGCACCAGCCTAGCGGTTCTGCGGGAGAGGATAGGTTCGGATTTCGGTAGATGGATATGGAAGAAGGCGGTGACAGCCACCACATCCGCGGCCAGATCTTGCAGGGTCACATCGAGTATTTCCAGGCGGATCCTGCCCGGGATCTGGGTAAAATCGCGGCGGGTTATCCGGACCCACTCATCTTTATCGGTAACCAGAACATCACTGCTGCCGGCAAAACCGCTGAAATTGTCGCTAAACCGCGTGGTGAGCCGATCATCCCGTGATGAATACATCTCGATGTACTCATCAAACAGTGAGCGGATCAACGGTTCCCGTTCAGTGGTCATTGCGCTGGGCCCATGTGAAGTGGTCACGTTTTTAAAACGTTCGATTGAACTATAGTCAATTATGTCGTTTTAATTGGCTATCTATCTTGATTTTTATCGTTTTTTTGTTCGATTACCGTTATTGGCAAGTGTCCGTAAGGTCAGTCAGAACAAGGTGCCATGGAGAGGATTAGCATGGCTGTCCGGTGCATATCCTCCCCATCTCTATTACGCATCGGGGTGACCACCGGTGACAAGACGGCGGGTCTGCATGCAGATCCCCAGACTGCAGGCATCAGGTAACCCAGAGTGCCTCGCGGCGATCAATGGCTGGCGAGATAGGGGCTGATATCCACCTCGTCAATGAGCTCCGGGCTCATGTAACGCTTGGCATAGCGCAGGTAGACGCCAGAGCGGAGAAAGAGCGCAAACAGCTCGGGGTCGATATGGTGATCCTGTTGCATGAATCCCATGATGCGGATGGCCTCCGAAAGAGATTTGGCTTTCTTGTAGGGGCGATCGCCGGCGGTCAGCGCCTCGAAGATATCGGCGATGGCCATCATCCGGGCAGGGATGCTCATCTCGTCCCGTTTCAGCCGCTTGGGATAACCAGTGCCATCCATCTTCTCATGGTGTCCCCCTGCGATTTCCGGCACCTGTTTCAGGTTGGCGGGGAAGGGGAGTTTTTCGAGCATGATGATGGTCTGGATCATGTGCTCGTTGATCTTGTAGCGCTCCTCATCTGTGAGGGTGCCCCGGCGGATGGCGAGATTGTAGAGCTCGCCGCGGTTATAGAGGTATTCAGGGGTGTTGACCTGAAATCCCCAAGGGTTGTCAGGGGCAAGGCGGTCGCGGTTGCTGCGGGTGAAGAGGTGATCCGGGCGATCGGCCAACAAGGGTTCGGTGACCGGCAGCGGTGACTCCGCGGCCCGCTGTTTGCGCGCCAGTTCATCCTGAGAGATCCCAATCCGATCGGAGAGCGTGCGCTGCCAGGTGCGGCCCGCGATCTGCTGCAGCCTTGCAATATCCTCTGTGGCCATAAATTCGCCCCCTTCGTTGCAACGGGCGATAAAGGCAAACTCCTCATCCAGCTGTTGCCACTGCTGTTGCAGCGTGGCCTGTAACGTGGCCTCATCACCCCCATGGAGACGTGCCTGCCAGTAGGCAATCTCGGCATCCCGTTTCAGCACTTCAAAGCGCATCCTGACCTCGTGAATGCGATCGCACAGGGTTTCCAGCTTGGTAGCCTTGTCGACCACAAACTCCGGAGTGGTGACTTTGCCGCAGTCGTGCAGCCAAGCCGCGATATGTATTGCTTCCCACTGTTTTTCATCGAGCGAGAAGTGTTGGAAGGGGCCCTCCTTGGCCTCACATGCCGCTTCTGCCAGCATCTTGGTCAGTTCGGGGACTCGTTGACAGTGGCCACCGGTATAGGGGCTCTTGGCATCGATGGCCCCTGCGATGAGCTGGATAAAGGCTTCCAGCAGATTGCGCTGCTCCTCCAGCAGCCGCTGGGTGGTGAGTGCCACGGCGGCGGTGGAAGAGAGCGCGTTGACAAATGCCATCCGCTGCGGGGTCAGGGACTTCTTCCGTTCATCGATCAGAAACACCAGGGTGCCGAGCAGTTGGCCATCACGGTTTTTCAGGGCAATCGGCCAGAAGGTCAGCGGCGTGTCGCTCTCCTCAATGTAGGGAAACAGGATCTGCAATTCGCTGGTGACCAACGCAACGGGTTCCAGTTCTACTCCTTGCAAGCTCTGGAACAGTGGATGTTTTGGCTGATTGAGGGTTCCGATACTGTGGATCGGCGTTTGCTCCTGCACCTCGCCATTCCAGCACAACCCTGCCAGATCCAGCTTCTTGTTGCCGCTATCGGAGAGGTAGAGCATGCAGCCTGTTGCACCGGTCAGTTGCTGCATTTCGGTGAGCAGCCGCACCAGCAAGCGGGGGAAACTGGTCTCGCTGGAGAGGGAGGTGGAAAGCTGCAAAAAGCGCTGGATGGTCGATTTCATGTCGCCCATGGCCTGGGAGAGATCGATGATTTCAGCAATATAGGAGTTGACTCGGATCGGATCGTTGAAGTCGAAGTGGGCGATTTTTCCTGCTTCTTGAGTCAGGTCATCAAGGGGCCTGGCGGCGGTTCTGGCCAGCTTGATGGCCGCGAACAGGGCAAAGATCAGGAAGATGCCCGACAGAAGGAAGGTCTGATTGCGAATGGTGAAGGCGGTGGCCAGCAACTCATCGACAGGTGCTGCAATCCAGAGGGTTAATTTTGACCCATCGGCTTCCGGTAAAGTGATACGCATTCCTTGCCAATCATTGCCCTCTGATTTAAAGGAAAGACTATCTGCCTTCTGATTCTGACTAGCATTCATCAAGTGTTGGATCATAGGCAGGTCGGCTTCGGTCACTCTTGCAAGTCGATAAGCGCCATTTTCATGAATCACCATCCCACCTTTATGACTTGTCATTAGCTCGCCCTGCTCATTGACGATGGCTAGACGCATATTGGGGGTTATCTTGGCGGATTTGAGCAGGCGCTCGATAGCTCGGAGGTTCAGGCTCATCCCTATGACGCCAGCCCCATTTTGCATTGGTTCGGCAAAACTCAGGTACATCTCCTGAGTATCGTGCGAGATATAGAGAGGAGATTGCACCAGCTGTCCACTCTGCTTGGCCTGAATAAACCATGGATGCTCTATTGGATCAAAAAATTGTCCTGATTCCTCTTGCCGTTCAATGATGGTGAGATTGTCGGCCAGCGCGAAGGTCTCCGTAAGAGTGGTTGCCTCTTGATGCCGGATGCTCTTCACGATCCAGCGGGTATTGGCGGGCGGCGTTAGGTGTTGTACCTCGGTGTCGGCAGGCCAGCGCATGAGCCAGAATAGATCGCCGTTGTTGTAACCGGCATACACCGCGTTGGCAGAAGGTTGTCCTTTGAGCAGGGTTGTCATGTAGGGAAGGCTGGCCATTCGCTCTGACAGGGTCTTGGCTTCGGTCAGGCGCTGTTGGGCGAGCAGATTGACGCTTAAAGCTGAGGTGCTGAACAGCCCTTCTAAAGCCTGAGTGGTGATTTGGCCAATCAGGGTGAATCTCTCTTCAGCCTCTTTCATCAGCATGGTTTTGGTTTGCCGATATTGGTGACCAAGAGTGATCAAGGCAAACACCAGCAATAAACCCAGAAACAGATGGGCAATATGAACATACAAGGGGATAACGCGGCGAATGAGATTCATGTTATCTCCGTAAATGGATGGGTTTGTTGAGTGGGGTATAAATGAGATAGCCCAACAGGATAATAGGTAGCTTCATGGTGTTCGCCCTTGCTGCTTGCATTAAAGAGACCCCGTTGCGTAAACCACCAGATGACGATAAATGGAAAGGGGTGATAAATCCTTTTGTTTATTCACCCATCGCAGTAGCCAAAAATGATCCACGGCGATGTTACCGCAGAGTTCTGTGATCGTGATTCTTTTCACTCTGGAGATGGATTGAAACCCTCTTTTTGCGGGAAGGACGCCGAGATATTCAGCAGCCTGGTTTCTTCATCCAGCGACACAGTAACGGTGGCGCCATGAGCTTCCAGCATGATTTTGCCATGATAGCCATTGTGACTGTGTGCTTCTTTGTTGTTATTAGATGATGGGAATCTGTCGAACAGAGAGAGGACATTGTTGATATCCAGCAAGGTCGAGCTATCAATATTTAAAATAATGCTGTCGGGATATTTCAGACATACAATTTCCACGCAGGAGGAGGGCGTCGCATGCTCACAAGCGAGCCGTGTCAATATTTGAAACGCGGAATAACAGAGAAATTCGTCACCTGCGATGAATAGCTCGTCATAGAGGTAATTTTTGGGTTTGGTCAGCTTGATATCGAGCTTTTTCCCGGCATAGAGATTTTTGAATTGCACCGAAAGCCGGTTGAAAATATTAAAGAGCTGGACTTTACCCGCTTTCAAAACAAAGGTGCCGGTTTCAATCTGGTAAATCTCGCTGGCCAGCCGGGTCAATGCCAGTGCATCGCCTACAGATTTTCTGGTGATGGATAGCTGGGTTTTTTGGAGCATGTTGAGCGATGAGTCGGCCGCTAGCTCTTCCAGCAGGTGTAGCGCGTTGAGCAGGGGCTCCCGAATTTCATAGCGGATATTGAACTCGAGGCTCTCTTTGAGCGCATTGAGCTCAAGCATCTGATCGAACTCTTTTTGCAGATCTCTTCTGGCATGCACCAGCCGCATCAGATTGGCAATGCGAAAACGCAGCATCTCGATGTCGATCGGCTTGGTGATAAAATCGACGGCCCCCAGTTTCATCGCCCGTTTACGGGAATAGATATCATCCAGTGCCGTCATAAAGACGATGGGGATGTGCTCAGAGTGGGGATGTTCACGCAAAATTCTGGCGACATCGAATCCGTTCAGGTTGGGCATCATGATATCGAGCAGCACCAGATCGGGTGGATTATCCGATTGGCAGATCCTGATCGCTTTTTCGCCATCCTTGACCAACTTGAGATGAAACTCTTTGCGAAATACCGAGGTGATCAGCATCAAATTATCTGGAACATCGTCAACCACCAGAATGGTTGGACTATCCTGATTGCTGGCGACCAGATCGCTGTTGGAAAAACGGTGCAAACGACCGAATTCAAATTGTGAAAGTGGGGGCTGCGACTGGCTGGTTGCCAACAGCAGCCGAGTGATCCTGGTTTTAAGGGTATCGGGCTTGAGCGGGGTCAAGATAATGTCAGAGACTTTCGCCTGGACAAATTGTTCGATCAATGGGCGATCTGTCCCTGAGGTCAGGGTCAAAAATGGCAGTGTGTGATGAGGTGCCCTACTGCGAATATTTTTCAGCAGCGTGAGCAAGTTTGCCGAATCGAGATCGATATTGCAGATGATCATGGCGGCAGGGCCATCAGCCACGCAACGTTCCAGCGCCTCGACACTCTCCACCACCGTAATCTGGCTTATGCCAATGGCTCGTAACTGATTGCATAGCGCATCGCTGTGCACATTATCTTTTTCCAGTACCAGCGTGGGCCCGGAAATTATTTTTGCTATGTCCATATGGCTATCTGATGTGCCCATCTGTCGCTGTATCCTGCCAGCTCATTTTGAGCATGATAATATAGGGTGCATGACCCCGGTCAACCGATACCTCTGCAACCTTGCGCTGGAAATATAAATCTGCAAGCTGGCTCATCACCCAACGTGATAAAGAGAGCAATCCGATATCATCATACCGTTGGTGCTGACCCATCTTCTGATGGTGTACAACCGCCATTACCCCATATCCACTTTTTTCTTGTATCCGATTTATCCCTTGTGAGTTGCTGGCTCCTGTCGGGTTGTGCGCACATTTCAACCGGGTTGTCATGGCTGCCTGTCGGGGGATCCGTTATGGTGTGAGAAAGGTTGGCAGGGGTCGCCATCCTCCATCTTGGCAGGGAGAATCACGAGATATGGAACATCTTGCCCCGAGCGCGGCTCATCCTATGGTGCTGCTGGTTGATGATAAGAGTGGCTGCCACAAGTTGATGAATGCGCTGCTCGGTGAGTGCCTTTTATTGCACGTCTTCTCCTGTGAGGCGGTGCTGATGATGGCCAGGCAGAACGATGGAGCATGCTGTCAACCATGAAATCGCGTCTCTGGCACATTGCTGCCGTGCTGTTGCTCTCCCTGATGTTGGCCACGCTGGTCGACGCCTTCTATCTGGAGCTGGAGCGGCAGGAGTATCGCCAGTCGCTGGATACCCGCATTCAGCGCGAGGGCGACAATCTGCAGCAACTGACCCTCTCAAGCAAGGGGATGGGGGCGGTGCAACTGGCTGGCCGCCTCAACCGCGAGATCCAGCAATCGTCACTGCTCGAGCGGGGGGAGCTGAGCCCGAGCGAAGCTCTGCAGGTGTTGGCGCAGGGGGTGAAGGCCAATCATGCCTTTGTTACCAATAAAGCAGGGGTGATTGTCCGTGATTGGGATGCGCTTGGCCGCCATGTCGTCGGGCAGGATGTGTCGTTTCGCTCCTACTTCAGGCAAGGGCTCAAGGGGCTGGAAACAGTAGATGCCGGGGTTAGCCTCAATACCGGCAAGCGGATGATCTATGTGGCGGCGCCAGTCTCTCACGATCGGGCGCAAGGAAGCGACATTACCGGGGTGGTGGTAGCGCGCTACGAGATGGCGCTGCTCGATACCTTTCTGGCCGGGTGGGGCGATACCATCGGTTTGCTGGTCTCGCCAGATGGAGTGGTGATGGCCAGCAACAAGAGCGACTGGCAAATGGCGGTGGTGGGACCGAACTCTGCCGCCAGGCAACAGCAGCTCTTTGCCTCTCGCCTATATGGACACTACTTTGCCCCGGATCGCAAACCGGTGATCCTGCCTGCACTCGATGGCAGTGAAGTTCGGATAGGGAAAGATAGCTATCTGGTGAGCCGCATGCCTATCGAGTGGCACGATGCCAAAGGGCAGTGGACGCTGCTGCTGTTGGGCAATGTGGAACAGGCCGTGTCAGGATGGCGGCGAGTGGCCTTGTTCGGCACCGCCCTGTTGATATGTCTGAGCTCGGCCCTGCTCTGGCAGGGGCGGATGTTGCGTCGCCGCAGTATCCGCGAGCGCAACGAGCAGTTTGCCTTCCAGCAGGCATTGATCGATACCCTGCCACATCCTCTCTTCTATACCGATAATCAGGGTCGCCTGCTGGGGGTAAATCGCGCCTTTACCAGCTCATTTGGTGGTGCCCGCCCGCTCGAGGGCAAGCGGTTGGCGGAGTTGCCCCAACTTGCCGGGTTGGACTCGGCGGATGAGGACAACACCTTGTTGAGGGTGGCTGGCAGCCAGGCCAGAACGCAGCATGAGGTGCGCCTGTTTTCGCCGGATGGCCGTCCTCTGGACATGCTCTATTTTCTCTCGGGGATCGAGCTTGCCGAGAGCGAGCGAAGCGGTGCGGTCGGCAGCTTGGTCGACATCACCCCGATCCGTGCCGCCGAGCAGGCCATGCGGGAGGCTCATGACCGGATAGCGGCAGATCGCCAGCGGCTGCACGAGAGCGAGCAGCGGATCCAGTCCATGGTGCGCAACGTACCGGGTATGGTCTATCGCTGCTTGCCTCATCATCCCTGGACCATGTTGTTCGTCAGCGACGAGGCGGAAAAATTAACCGGCTATCCCGCCAGCGATTTTGTCGATAACAGCCGCGATTTTGGTGACTTGATCCATCCTGATGACCTCGAACTGAGCAACCGCAACACCATCGATGCCATTGCCGAACATCGGCAATACATCAACGAGTATCGCATCTTCGATCGCTGGGGTCAGCTCCGCTGGGTCTACTCCATCGGACTCGCCACCTATGATGCCGAGGGTAAGGCCATCTATCTGGACGGAATCATCTTCGATTTCAGCGACCGTAAGCAGGCTGAGGCCGCCATGCTAGAAGCTAGGCAGATCGCCGAAGATGCCACCCGAACCAAGAGCGAATTTTTGGCCAACATGAGCCATGAGATCCGCACGCCAATGAATGCCATCATCGGCATGGCCCATCTGGTGCTGCAAACCAACCTCTCCCCCGAGCAGCACAACTATGTGAGCAAGATAGACAGAGCGGCGAACAACCTGCTCGGGATCCTCAACGACATCCTTGACTTCTCCAAGATGGAGGCGGGCAAGCTGCAACTGGAGAAGGTGGATTTCCAGCTCAACGAGGTGTTCGAGTGGCTGGCGGACCTTACGGCGTTTCGGGCGCGGGAAAAGGGGCTGGCGCTGCTGTTCGATCTGGCCGCTGATCTGCCTGACCGTTTGTGCGGCGATCCCCTGCGGCTTGGCCAGATCCTGCTCAACCTGACCAGCAATGCCATCAAGTTCACCGAGCAGGGAGAGGTGATTGTCCGGCTGGCACGCAGTAACGAGCGAGATGGCAAGATCTGGCTGCAGGGCAGTGTGCAGGATAGCGGTATCGGGATGACAGCCGAGCAGTGCCAGCGTCTCTTCCACTCTTTTGAACAGGCTGACAGCTCGACCACCCGCAAATATGGTGGCACCGGTCTTGGTTTGGCCATCACGCACAATCTGGTGCAACTGATGGACGGTGAGATCCGGGTGGAGAGCGCCCCGGGGCAGGGCAGCGAGTTCCACTTCCGTATCTGTCTCGCCACCCTGGCGGATCAGGGTAAGGAGAAAGAGCAACGTGTGGCCATGCCGCTGGCGCCGCAGCGTCTGCTGTTGCTGGAACCTCACCCAGCTTCGCGTGTAGCCATTATCCACCAGCTGGCGGCGCTGCCTGTTGAGCTTGTCTGCGCGGACGAGCCCGCCGCGCTGCTGGCACTGCTGCATCAAGGCATCGCGGCGGGCAAACCCTGTGATCGAGTTGTGCTGGGCTGGCAGGAGGGGGAGAGCTGGTTGTCAGAGGTGCTGCAGGAGGTTGGCACGCTGGCAGCGCCGCCCGCGATCTTGCTGATCACCTCGGGCGATCCCGCACCGCTTGCCAGCAATGTTGCTGCGCTGGGGTTGGCGCCGTGTGATGTGCTGGCCCATCCGTTTACCCCGCAGGCACTGTGTCAGGCATTGTGTAAGGCGCAGGGGGGCGATGCCGTGGGACGAGAGGCGTTATCGGATGCAAGCCCCCATCATCAGGTTGCGCTGCCCGCTCATGGGTTGGCGGGGGCTCGTCTGCTGTTGGTGGATGATAACGACATGAACCGGGAGGTGGCGCTGGCCCTGCTGGGCAAGGAGCAGATTTCCCTGGTCTGTGCTGGCGATGGGGCACAGGCGCTCGCCCTGTTGGCGCAAGATCGCGGGTTTGACGGCATCCTGATGGATTGCCAGATGCCGGTGATGGACGGGTACACCGCGACCCGGTTGATCCGCGCCGATCCGGCGCTGGCCCGGATCCCCATTATCGCCATGACAGCCAGCACCATGGTCGGGGATAAAGAGAAGGCGCTGGCGGCAGGCATGAATGACCACATCGCCAAACCCTTGAATATGCCGCTGTTGCTGGCGACCCTCTCGCACTGGATCACACCCGCCAGACCTCTGGCTGCCGCCAGCAAGTTGCAGGTGACTGACGATGCGACCCCTTGGCAAGGCGTGCCCGGCCTTGACGTGCAGCGGGGCATGGCCGTGATGGGGGGCGACAGTGCGCTCTACCGCAATATGTTGCAGCGCTTCTGTAACGGGCAGCAGGGGTTTGAAGCCAGTTTCCACTCGGTGTGGGTATCGGATGACAACGTCACGGCCCGACGTCTGGCTCACACCCTCAAGGGCAGTGCCAGCACCATAGGGGCGACCGGTGTGGCGGATCAGGCGGCGCTGCTCGAGCAAGCCTGTGAAGAGGGGGATGATGCAGGGGTCGCAACCCGCTTGCCATCCCTGATGGCCGAGCTGAAGCCCCTGCTGTCTGGGCTGGAAGCCGCGCTGGCAGTGTCCCCTGTGACGATGGGCGCTTCCCGAGGCATCGATGCCGGGATGCTGGCGGCGCAACTCCAGCAGTTGGGGGCCTTGCTGGCACAGAGCGATGCCCAGGCGTTGGCGCTTTGTCAGCAGATTGAGGCTGATCTGGCTGGCAGTGCATTGCCGCTGCGTGCTGCATTTCAAGAGGTGAGCCGGGCGGTCAACGAGTTCGAGTTCGATAAGGCGCTGCAGTTGCTGGCACCACTGCTTGGGTGATGGTTAACACCCTTATCGCTTGTCATGTTCATCGTCATCCCAACTCATTTTTTAGGGTTGCCATTGAACAAGAATAATTATCATCTATATCGATAGATATGGATATTTACGCTATGGTTAATTACGCAGGGTGACGTGAAGGTAAATAGTGTGAATGCGTGCGGTAACATCTGTAACCGGATGAGCGAATGTATCGCGAGTTAAATATGATCACTATGTTGAAGGCAGCCTTCCACCTTGCCTTTTCTCTCTCCATTAATTTGAATGCAGATTCACGATGATGCGTAAACATATCCGTGAGTGCGATATTTACTCACCAGCATCCAAGACAATAAAGAGTGGGGGGAGCGTATTGATATGCATACCTCGGCGGCATCTTTTCATTAAGCGGTGTTAAACGGCAGGGAGGCCAAGCGGGGTTGTGCTGTGTGGGCTCGCAGTAGAACGTGTCGCACTGAAGCGCAGGTAAAATGCAAACTGAAACCAAGCGACATGCAGGTAAATCGTGCCGTGCTTGCTACCGGTGGCAGCTGGCCGTGAGACCGTTCTGGTGTGGGGAGGCAAGTCAGGAGGTTGTCCCGTGGATGACTGTATGGAATATGCAATGGAATGAGTAAAGATATATTCAATGGATCATTTATTGGTGGGCATCTGTATTGTGAAATGAGCGGTATAGCCAAGATTTCAATCATGTTAATTTGGCTCACAGTGAAAGAGAGGATATACCGCGATTAATTATTTAATATCCAATTAAGTTCATAAAATTTACGGGAATGCTAAATATCTCTTTGGGGGTAATTAATTTCATTTGTGATGTGGCTCGCTATGAAAATAGGGGTAAGCCGGTCGAAATTGATAGAGATCAATACTGCAGGGTGGGTGAGTCCTTAGCATTTCCGCTATTAAGCATTTATCAAACAAGTGCTCACTACGGGAATAAGTAGAATGGTCGAGGATAATTTTTTATCGGCTCATGGGATTAATCGCCGTGATTTTATGAAATTGTGTGCCGGGATGGCCGCAACCCTGGGATTAAGTCAGCATGCCGTCGCCAAGATGGCCACTGCGCTCACCAGCCCCGAACGGCCGCCGGTGATCTGGATTGGGGCGCAGGAGTGCACCGGTTGTACCGAATCGCTGCTGCGCGCCACGCACCCCACCATCGAGAACCTGATCCTCAATACCATTTCGCTGGAGTACCACGAGGTACTCTCGGCTGCCTTTGGTCATCAGGCGGAAGAGAACAAGCACAACGCCATCAAGCGTTATAAAGGTAAGTATGTGCTGGTGGTGGATGGCTCCATTCCGCTCAAGGATGGCGGCGTCTACTGCATGGTGGCAGGTGAGCCCATCGTCGACCATATTCGCCGTGCTGCCGCCGACGCGGCTGCGGTGATCGCCATCGGCTCCTGCGCCGCCTGGGGCGGTGTGCCTGCCAGCGGTGGCAACCCGACCGGCGCGGTCAGCCTGGAAGAGGCGCTCGGCAATATCGGCACTCCCATCATCAATATCCCGGGCTGCCCGCCCAATCCCCACAACTTCCTCACCACGGTTGCCTACTACATCACCTACGGCAAGCTGCCGGCGCTGGATAGCAAGAAGCGTCCGCTGTTTGCCTATGAGCGGCTGATCCACGAGAACTGCGAGCGTCGTCCGCACTTCGACGCAGGGCGTTTTGCCAAGGAGTTTGGTGATGAGGGTCACCGTCAGGGTTGGTGTCTCTACCATCTTGGCTGCAAAGGGCCGGAGACCTATGGCAACTGTTCAACTCTGGAGTTCTGCGATGTGGGCGGCGGCATCTGGCCGGTCGGCATCGGTCACCCCTGTTATGGCTGCAACGAGCAGGGGGTCGGTTTTAGCAAGGGGATCTTCCAGCTTGCCAAGGTAGAGAACCCGACTCCGAGGGTGGATAAACCAGATGTGAAGATCCAGGAGGGGGGCTATACCTCGCCCACCGCGACCGGCCTTATCGGTGGTGCCCTCGGGGTGCTGGTAGGGGTGAGTCTGATGACGGTGCGTGAACTCGGTCGCCAGCAAAAACGCCACGAAGCCGGGCAGCACCCATCACGGGAGGAGTAACCGTGAACAGACGAAACTTCCTCAAATTTGCCTCCGTCGGTGCACTGGCGGCGGGCACAGCCGTACCCGGCACCGCACTGGCGGCGGCCAAGAACAAGCCGCCCATTCCCGGCGCGCTCGGTATGTTGTATGACTCTACCCTTTGCGTCGGCTGTCAGGCCTGTGTGGCGGAGTGTCAGCGCCTCAACGGCAACCCGACCAACCCAGCCGGGGCGCAAACCTGGTCCAACAACGACAAGCTGACCCCTTACACCAACAACATCATTCAGGTGTGGAAGAGCGGCACTGGCGAGCACAAGGATCAGCTGGTGGATGGCTACGCCTACATCAAGAAGCAGTGCATGCACTGTGTCGATCCCAACTGCGTCTCGGTCTGTCCGGTGCAGGCTCTTAAAAAAGATCCCAAGACCGGCATCGTTCACTACGACCCGAGCGTCTGCACCGGCTGTCGCTACTGCATGGTGGGCTGCCCGTTCGATGTGCCCAAATATGACTATGACAACCCGCTGGGGGCGATCCACAAGTGCGAGCTCTGCAACCAGCAGGGGCTTGAGCGGATCGATCAGGGCAAGTTGCCCGGCTGTGTCGAGGTGTGCCCTACCGGCGCCGTCATTTTCGGCACCCGCGAGGAGCTGATGGCCGAGGCCAAGCGTCGTCTGCTGGCGACCCCTGGCAGTGAATATGCCTATCCGCGCCAGACCCTCTCTGCCAACGACCCTTACCTGCACGAGGTGCCCAGCTACCAGCCATACGTCTATGGCGAGAAGGAGGGGGGCGGCACCCAGGTGCTGGTGCTGGCCGGGGTGCCCTATACCAAGCTCGACATGCCCGCCTTGCCGGAGCTCTCCTCTGGTGCCCGCTCCGAGCATATCCAGCACACCCTCTACAAGGGGATGGTGCTGCCCATGGTGGTACTGACCGGCCTCTCGGTGCTCATTCGCCGCAACACCAAGCATGGTCACGATCACCATCATGATGATGGCCATGATCAGGTGAGTACGCAGATCAAGGATCAGGGCACCACAAAGGGAGGCAAGGATCATGAGTAACCACAAGGCGTATCCCCTCGGCGGCAAGCTGGTCAGCTGGCCGGTGCTGGTGCTGGCCCCCTTTGCCGTGCTGTGCGGCATGTTGATTTTAAAACGCCTCGTCTTCGGGCTGGGCTCGGTCACCGATCTGAATGGCGGTTATCCCTGGGGACTCTGGATCTCGTTCGATCTCTTGATCGGCACCGGTTTCGCCTGTGGCGGCTGGGCGCTGGCCTGGGCTGTCTATGTGTTTAACCGGGGCGAGTATCACCCGCTGGTGCGACCGGCCCTGCTGGCGAGCCTGTTTGGCTACTCGCTGGGCGGCCTCTCCATCACCATCGACGTGGGGCGTTACTGGAACCTGCCGTACTTCTACCTGCCCGGTCACTTCAACACCTCCTCGGTGCTGTTCGAGACGGCGGTCTGCATGACCATCTATATCGGGGTGATGGCGCTGGAGTTTGCGCCCGTGCTGCTGGAGAAGTTCGGCTGGAAGGCGTCACTCATTCGCCTCAACAAGATCATGTTCTTCGTGCTGGCGCTGGGGGCTCTGTTGCCCACTATGCACCAATCCTCCATGGGATCCTTGATGATAGTGGCGGGGGAGAAGATCCATCCGCTCTGGCAAAGCTACGAGCTGCTGCCGGTCTTTTCGCTGCTGACCGCTTTTATCATGGGTTTTTCCATCGTGGTGTTCGAGGGATCTCTGGTGCAGGCGGGACTGGCGGGGCGGGGCCCCAACGAGAAGTCGCTCTTCTACAAACTGACCCAGGTGATCGATATCTTCCTGATCCTGTTTGTGGCGCTGCGCTTTGCCGAGATCGTCATCCATGACAAGTCGGAGTATCTCTCCGAGTTCAATCGCTTCTCCATCATGTTCTGGAGCGAGATTGCGCTGATGATCTTCCCGCTGCTGGTGTTCCACTGGGACAAGAGCCGCCGGGATTCGCGCATGTTGTTCCTGGGGGCCCTCAGCATGCTGCTGGGCGCCGCCCTCTGGCGACTGGATTACTCCCTGCTCGCCTTCAACCCCGGCAATGGCTACCACTACTTCCCCTCCGCGGAGGAGGTGCTGATCTCTCTGGGCTTTGTTGCCATCGAGGTGTGTGCCTATTTGCTGTTGATCCGGCTGCTGCCGGTACTGCCATCACTTGAACGTGTTCACCAAGATTATCAGGCCCGAGGGAAAGCCAACGTATGAGCCAACGTATCACCATAGACCCCATCACCCGCATTGAGGGGCACCTGCGTATCGACTGCGAAATCGAAGGCGGAAAAGTGACCAAAGCCTGGTCGTCCGGCACCATGTGGCGTGGCATGGAGGAGATCGTCAAGGGCAACGACCCGCGCGATGCCTGGATGATAGTGCAGCGCATCTGCGGGGTATGTACCTCCATTCACGCCATCGCCTCGGTGCGGGCGGTGGAGAACGCCATCGGCGCCAAGGTGCCGGTCAACGCCCAGTACATCCGCAACCTCATCATCGCGGCTCATAACATCCACGATCACATCGTCCACTTCTATCAGCTCTCCGCGCTGGACTGGGTGGACATCACGGCGGCCCTTGAGGCCAACCCGCAGAAGGCGGCCGACATGCTCAAGGGGGTATCGACCTGGTCCCTCAACAGCGCCGACGAGCTGACCAAGGTGCAGGAGAAGATCCGCGCCCTGGTGGCGAGCGGCCAGCTCGGCATCTTTGCCAACGGCTATTGGGGCCACAAGGCGATGAAACTGAGCCCGGAGGTGAACCTCATCGCCGTGGCCCACTACCTGCAGGCGCTGGAGTGCCAGCGCGATGCCAACCGCATAGTCGCCATTCTCGGCGGCAAGAGCCCGCACATCCAGAATCTGGCGGTGGGCGGCGTGGCCAACCCCATCAATCTGGATGCACCTAGCGTGCTCAACCTGGAGCGGCTGCTCTATGTGAAGAGCTTTATCGACCGGCTCGGCGAGTTTATCGAGCAGGTCTACAAGGTGGATGCCGCCATCATCGCCGCACACTACCCCGAGTGGCTGAACCTGGGGCAGGGTGCCAAGCACTACCTGAGCGTGCCGGAGCTCCCCACCGACGCCAACGGTGGCAGCTTCCTGATGCCGGGCGGCTATATCGAGAATGGCAATCTGGCGGGTTATCGCCCCATCGAGAGCCATCAGGATGGCTGGCTGATGGATGGCATCGCCGAGAGCAACAAGCACGCCTGGTACAAGGATGACGAGCCTCTCAAACCCTGGGAGGGCAAGACCGAGCCCAACTACACCGGCTGGCAGGATGACGGCAAGTACTCCTGGGTCAAATCCCCCACCTTCTACGGCAAGGTGGTAGAGGTGGGGCCGCTCGCAGACCTCTTGGTGAAACTGGCCGCCAAACATCCGGAGACGGTAGCGCACTTCGATCAGCTGAATGGCATCTACAAGGCGCTCACCGGCTCTGCCATCAAGACCGAGCAGCTGCACTCCACCATGGGCCGCATCATCGGCCGCGCGGTGCGCTGCTGCGTGCTGAAAGATACCCTGGCGCACCAGTGGAAGGCCCTGGTGGACAACATCGGCAAGGGGGACACTACCGCCTACATCAAGGCGGAGATCCCGGCGGATAAAGAGTTTCGCGGAGTGGGCTTTGAAGAGGCACCGCGTGGCATGCTCTCCCACTGGATCGTCATCAAGGATGGCAAGATCGAGAACTATCAGGCGGTGGTGCCATCGACCTGGAACTCGGGCCCGCGCAACTTCAACGATGAACCCGGCCCCTACGAGCAATCGCTGGTGGGCACCCCGGTGGCGGATCCCGCCAAGCCGCTGGAAGTGGTGCGCACCGTCCACTCGTTCGACCCCTGCATGTCCTGCGCGGTGCACGTGGTGGATACCCAAAATGGCGAAACGACTCAGGTGAAGGTGTTGTGATGAACATCCTGATCCTGGGCGTGGGCAACCTGCTCTTGAGCGATGAGGCGGTGGGGGTTCGCATCGTCGAGGCGCTGGGGCGCAACTACCGTTTCGCCCCCGGCATCGAGCTGCTCGACGGCGGTACAGCCGGCATGGAATTGCTCGAAGCGATGGCCAGTCGCGATCACATCATTTTGGCGGATGCGGTGAGCAGCGGTAATCCGCCGGGCACCGTAGTGACTCTGAAAGATGAGGAGATCCCGACCCTGTTTGGCCGCAAGATCTCCCCCCATCAGCTGGGGCTGGCGGATGTGCTCTCGGCGCTGCATATGACGGGGGAGTCGCCCAAGCGGCTCACCCTGATCGGGGTCGAGCCCGAATCCCTCGAACCGCGTATCGGCCTTACCCCTGTGGTGGCGGCGGCCATGGGGGAGGCGACGGATCGGATTTTGACCCTGTTGGCCAGTGTCGGTGCCCCCGCCATCCCGCTCTCTGAGCAGGAGAAAGCTGAACAAGCGCGGGAGGGCCTATGGCGCAGTCCCATTTAAGCGAGGCTGAGAGAGTGCTGGAGAGAGTACCGGAGACGGCACAGGAGTTTGCCGGTTTTGCCATCAATCCCGCTCCTCTGCTGGTAGCCCAGTATGAGCGGATCGCTCGCGAAGAGATGCAGGCGTTGCCCTTCTATCACGCCACCATGCCCATAGTGGCGGAGTGCACGTTGTTTGAAGACCAGTGGCTCGGCTGCGTGCTCACCCCCTGGATGTTGAGCGTGGTGGTGCTGCCGGGGCCAGATCAACTCTGGCCGGTGCGCAGCAGCAGCGATCGGCTCGCCCTGCAGCTCCCTTGCGGCAACATGACCTTTATGGTGGGTGAATTGCCCGAAAGTGGTCAGCTGCTGGCCTGCTCCCTGATGTCGCCGCTCGATCCCCATCTCGGTGCCGGGGAGGGGCGCTCACTGGTGAGCAGCACCCTCAAGATGCTGCTCTCCTTGCCGGTGCAGCAAGGGGCTGGCGGCGTGGATCTGGGCCGCAGACGGCTATTCGGTGCCCGGCGCGGTCAGCCGGTATAGTCGCTAGGTTTCACGCGAAATCAAGTTTAGAATAGGGGGCCATTTTGGCCCCTCACTCCCATGTTCAGACACGCATTCCACCTCTTTTTTGAGTGATGATCCGTGAGTGGTACAAAACAAGAAGGATCCCCATGACTGTTCCGCGCAATTCCCTTCGCCATTACTGTGGCACCAGTGCTGCCGCTCTGTTGACTCTGCTGCTGGGCTCTGCCTCTCACGCGGCGCTGGCCGCAGCCCAACCTGTGCCTGCCGAGCTCAAGCTCGCCATCGGAGCCGAACCCACCGAAGGGTTTGACCCTCTGCTTGGCTGGAGCCACGGCAGCTATCTGCTGCTGCACAGCCCGCTGCTCAAGCAAAACGCCGATCTCAGCTGGCAGGATCTGCTCACCCAAGCGGTGACCCCGAGCAAGGATGGCAAGGGGTGGCTTATTACCCTCAAGCCTGACCTGAAATTCTCCAATGGCGCGCCGCTCACCGCCGAGGATGTGGCCTTTACCTTCAACAGCGCGGCCAAGGGTGGCGGCAAGATCGACATGGGCAACTTTGTCTCGGCCAAGGTGCTCTCGCCCACTGAGGTGGCCATTACCTTGAGTGCCCCCCAGAGCACCTTCGTCAACGTGCTGGGATCCTTGGGGATAGTGTCGAAGAAGGATTACGACGCAAAAGAATATGCCCAAAAGCCGGTCGGTGCCGGCCCTTACCGGCTGGTGAGCTTCCTGCCCGGTCAACAGCTGGTGGTGGAGGCGAACCCCTATTACGCCGGTGGCAACAATGACTTCAAACGGCTGGTCTTTGTCTTTATCGATGAAGAGAGCGCCTATGCCGCGGCCCAGAGCAGCCAGCTCGATGTGGTGCGTATCGCCCCGTCGCTGGCGCCTACCGTGCCTGCTTCCCTCAAGCTGTGGGTGCGGCCGAGTGTCGAGAACCGCGGCATCGTCTTCCCCATTCCGCCTGCGGGCGGCAAGGATGCCAAGGGCTATCCCATCGGCAACGACGTGACCTCGGATGTAGCGGTGCGCCGCGCCATCAACTACGCCATTGACCGCAAGTTGCTGGCCGACCAGCTGCTGGAAGGGCACGCCATCCCCGCCTACAGCGCGGTAGAAGGCTTGCCCTGGCTGAACAAAGACACCGCCTTCAAGGATGGCGATGCGGCCCACGCCAACGCCCTGCTCGACGAGGCGGGTTGGAAGATGGGCAGTGACGGTATTCGCCACAAGGGCGACCTGAGAGGCGCCTTTACCCTCTGGTACACCAGTGGCGACAGCACCCGCCGGGATCTGGCGGAAGCGGTGCGGGCCATGCTCAAACCCATCGGTCTTGAGGTGAGCCTCAAGTCCGGCAGCTGGGAGCAGGTGGAGCGGGAGATGCATGCCAATCCGGTGCTGATGGGGTGGGGGAGTCTGGATCCCATGGAGCTCTATCACCACTACCAGAGCGGCTCCGGTGGCGTGGAGTTCTACAACCCGGGCTACTACAGCAACCCTGTGGTGGATGGCCACCTCAAGCAGGCGCTGGATGCCCCGAACTGGCAGGCGGCCGTGCCGTTCTGGCAGCAGGTGGAGTGGGATGGCAAGACCGGTGCCGGAGTGCAGGGGGATGCCGCCTGGGCCTGGCTGCTCAATGTGCAGCACACCTATCTCGCCAACCGTTGCATCGATCTTGGCAAGGGGGCGCCGGAAGTCCACGGTAGCTGGTCTCTCCTCAACAACCTGCAGGATTGGCGGTGGACGTGCCGTTAAGTTCGCCCTTGAGTCATTCAGGTTATCTGTTGCTAAAAGCCCTGCTGCGTCTGGCAGGGCTGTTATGTCTGGTCTCTGTCGCCACCTTTGTGCTGCTGAGTTACTCCCCCATCGACCCCATCAAGGCCTATATCGGAAACGATCTGCTCCATGTGCCGCCGGAGCAGTACGCCCGCATCGCCGCCCGCTGGGGGCTGGATCAACCGCTCTGGCTGCGCTACTGGCACTGGTTTACTCAGGTGCTGCAGGGGAATCTCGGTTACTCCATGCTCTACAACGCGCCTGTGGGTGAAGTCATAGGCCAGCGCTTTGCCGCCTCCTTCCTGCTGCTGGCGGGCGCCTGGCTGCTCTCCGGCTTTTTCGGGATTTTGCTGGGGCTGTGCGCCGGTCGCTATCTCAACCGCTGGCCCGATCGCTTTATTTGCCGCTTTGCCTACCTGCTTGCCTCCCTGCCCACCTTCTGGGTCGGCCTGTTGCTGCTCGCCCTGTTTGCGGTGCACTGGCCGCTACTGCCGGTCTGCTGCGCCTGGACGCCGGGGCTTGCTGCCGATGAGGCAGATTGGGTTATGCGAGCACGCCATCTGTTGCTGCCGGTCACCACGCTCGCCCTGCTGGGGCTGGGCAATATTGCCCTGCATACCCGGGGGCGGGTGGCCGAGGTGCTGGAGAGCGACTTTATCCGCTACGCCCGCGCTCAGGGGGATGGCGGCTGGCCCATGTTGCGTTTTCATGTGCTGCGCCACGCCCTGACCCCGGCGCTCTGCCTGCAGTTTGCCTCCCTTGGTGAGCTGATTGGCGGATCGCTCTTGGCCGAAAAGGTCTTCTCCTATCCGGGGCTCGGCCAGGCCACCGTGGATGCAGGGCTGCGGGGCGATATTCCCTTGCTGATGGGCATAGTGCTCTTTTGCACTCTGCTGGTCTTTATTGGCAACACGGTGGCCAGTTTGCTGCTGGCGCGCATCAATCGTGGCTGGGAGGGTGAGCATGCTGTTTAATCCGTTACCCTCCATCCTGCGGCTGGGTTTTGCCCTGCTCGGATTGACGCTGCTGGCTGCTTACGGCTGGAGCCTCTCTCATCAGGATGTGCCGATGGATCTGCTGGCGCGCCAGCAACCCCCCTCGCTGGCCCACTGGTTCGGCACCGATCAGATGGGGCGGGATCTCTGGTTGCGCGCCTTTCAGGGTACCCTCACCAGTCTGGAGCTCGGCATCAGCACGGCGCTCTGCAGTGGCCTGCTGGCCATGGTGGCGGCAAGCGTGTCGCTCATTCACCCCAGATGTGATGCGGCGGTACGAATGGTGATCGACGCCATGCTGGCGCTGCCCCATATGCTGCTCTTGATACTGATCTGCTTTACTGCGGGGGGCGGCATGCGCGGGGTGATCCTGGCGGTGGCGCTCACCCACTGGCCCAAGCTGGCGCTCATTCTCTGCGCAGAAGCGCGGCGGATCGCCTGCAGCGACTATGTGGTGCTGGCCCGCTGTCAGGGGATGGGGGCGCTGCGTCGCTGGCGCACCCACCTGCTACCGGGCCTGTTGCCCCAGTGGTTTATCGGCACTCTGCTGATGTTTCCCCATGCGGTACTGCACAGCGCGGCCTTGAGCTTTCTCGGCTTTGGTCTGGCGGCCCACGAGGCCTCGCTGGGTCTGCTGCTGGCCGATGCCCTGCGTTATCTGGCCGGTGGCGGTTGGTGGCTGGCCCTCTTCCCGGGGCTGATGTTGCTGCTGCTGGTTCTGCTGTTTGATCAGGCTACCCGCGCCTTGCAACAGCTGTTGTGGCACAGGAGTGAACCATGCTGAGTTTTGACCATGTGACCATAGAGGCAGCCCACTACTCCTGGCTGGGGCGACGCAGTTGGCAGCCTTTGCTGACCGATATCAGCCTGCAACTGGCGCCGGGGGAAATCGTGGCGCTGGTGGGGGGGAGCGGCGAGGGCAAGAGCCTGCTGCTGCAAAGCGCCCTGACCCTTCTGCCGGACAATCTGCGAATGCGCGGCACCATCTCCCTCGATGGCACGCCACTGTGCGATGCCAGCCGGGCCAGCCTGCGCGGCCACACCCTCTGCTATGTGCCGCAGGGGGTAAGCGCCCTCAATCCGCTGCTGACGGTGGAGCGCCAGCTGGGGCGGGCGGCACGTCTGTGTGGCCAGAACGGTTCTCGCGAGCGGCTCGGCGAGCAGTTGCTGCGCTACCAGTTGCCTGCTGCCACCCTGGATCGCTATCCGCGCCAGCTCTCCGGCGGCATGGCCAAGCGCATTCTGGCCTGCACCGCGGCGCTCGGCTGTGCCCGCTACATTCTGGCAGACGAGATCACCGCCTGGCTCGACGAGGAGCTGGCCTGTCTGCTGCTCGGCCAGTTGCGTGAATTGGCCAATCAGGGTAGCGGTATCCTCTGGGTGACCCACGATCTGGCGCTGGCGGCCCGCTTTGCCGATCGCATCGTGGCCCTTCATCAGGGCCAGGTGAGCGATACCTTGAGCAGCCACCATCTGCGCCAGGGGCAGGGGAGCGAGATGCTCCGCGCCCACTGGCAGGCGCTGCCGGAGTTCAACGCGCTCTTCTCTGTGCCGGAGGTTTCCTGATGTTGGAAGTACGAAATCTTACTATCGCCAAGGGGGAACGCTCTCTGTGGCAGGGGCTATCGCTGGCAGTCAAAGCGGGCGAGCGGCTCGGCATCTCTGCCCCGAGCGGTTATGGCAAGACCACGCTGGGGCGGGTATTGGCCGGTTGGCAACCGGTTCGGGTTGGCGGGCAGATCCTGCTGGATGGGCAGCCGATGTCTGAACAGGTAAAAGGTTATAACCCCATCCAGCTGGTGCCCCAGCATCCGGAGCTCACCTTCAATCCCTATCGTACCACCGGGCAGGCGCTGTGGGATGTATGGCGCCCCGATGAGGCCATGCTGGCCCGCTTTATGGTCAAGCCCGAGTGGCTAAGTCGCAAGCCGGGTCAGCTCTCCGGTGGCGAGTTGGCCCGCATCGCGCTGCTGCGCGCCCTCGATCCTCGCACTCGTCTGCTGATTGCCGATGAGGTGACCGCCCAGCTGGATCCGCAGATTCAGCGTCATCTCTGGCGGGAGTTGATGGTTGAATGCGAGCAGCGCGGGCTTGGCACCCTGATTTTTAGTCACCAACAGGCGCTGCTGCGCCAGATCTGCCATCGGGTGCTGCGCTTTGGTGAGGTGCAGCCCGAATCTGGGGCGCTGACCGAAAGCGCGGCTTGAAGGTTAGTTCCCCCTCATCCCCAGCCCTTCTCCCGCAAGGGGAGAAGGGAGCAGAAGGCGCCATTTCGCCAGGCTCGGGGTTTAGGGTTTGGAGAACCTTGGGGCTTGAAAATATGGCTGGTTGTTATGCTCGAAGCTCCCCTGAGGGGTTTGAGGGCGTCGTATAGTCGCGGCATCCACAAACCGATTCCCTCTCCCTGGGGAGAGGGCCAGGGTGAGGGGACGTGAGTATGAGTCGCTGGCCATTCTGTACAGAGAGAACCGTTGGCAAGGCGCGCAGATAAAAGAGAGGGAGGCATCAGCCTCCCTCTTTTGTTTTCTACCGTTATCAGCGGCGTTTAACCGGTTGATTTCAAGCACTGGCCAGCCAGTTGAGCCAGGCATCCATCCCTTCACCGGTAGTGGCGCTGACCTGGATCACCTGAATATAGGGGTTGACCCGTTTGGCGTTCTCGATGCAGCGGGCCACGTCAAAGCTGACGTAGGGCAGCAGATCGATCTTGTTGATCACCATCAGCTGGGCGGCGGCAAACATGTCCGGGTATTTCAGCGGCTTCTCTTCCCCCTCGGTGACAGAGAGGATCGCCACCTTGTACTTCTCGCCGAGATCGAAGCTGGCGGGGCAGACCAGATTGCCGACGTTCTCGATAAAGAGGATGCCCCCTTCATTGGCGGGTAGCTGGTGACAGGCGTCGTGAACCATTTTGGCGTCCAGATGGCAGCCCTTGCCGGTGTTGATCTGCACGGCAGGGACACCGGTGGCACGGATGCGATCCGCATCGGCGCTGGTCTGCTGATCCCCTTCGATCACCGCGCAGGGGCGTTTGTCGGCCAGTTGGCGCAGAGTTTCGCAAAGCAAAGTGGTTTTGCCTGAACCCGGGCTAGAGACCAGGTTAAGCACCAGCTGGTCTGCGGCAGTGAAGTGTTCGCGGTTGTGGGCCGCCAGCGCGTTGTTCTTGGCCAGCACATCCATCTCGATGGCGATCAGCTGGCGCTGCCCCATACCGGGCACCGACAATCCCGCTTCCCCTTTGCCATAGTGCAGATCACCCTGCTGATGGTCATGGTCATGGTCATGGTCATGGTCATGGTCATGGTCATGGTCATGGTCATGGCAGTGATCATGGGGATGCGTGTGGGAATGGCCGTGCTCATGAGATTGGGCATGATGATGGTCGCGGGGATGATCATGGTGGTGCTCATAGGGCTGATCATGCCCCTCATGGCTTATGGGAGCCCGTACCCCGTGGTAGTGGTGATGGACATCCCCCTGATGGTGATAGTGGTGGTGAATGATCAGGGTGCGCGGCGCGCTCTGCTCGTGATCATGATGGTGATGGGCGTCATGAGCATGATGATGGTCGTGTTCATGACCGTGTTCATGACCATGTTCATGGTGATGTTCATGTTCGTGATGATGCTCATGATCGTGCTCATGGCCAGCGATCCGCGCCTGGCCGCATCCGCATACGCTACACATATCAACTTACCTCGATGTCGGTGATGCGCAGGCTATCACCCTGCGCGACTCGTAATTTGTACCCACCACACCCGGGGCAGGCCTGCCCGCGCTCGGTGAGGGTGACCGTCTGGTTGCAGTCGTAACACCAGGCCTCTGCCTCCTGGCGCTGAAAGTGCAGCTGGGCCCCTTCGACGGCGGTGCCTTTGGCGGCCGCCTCGAAACAGAAGGCAATGGTGTCCGGGTCGACGCAGGAGAAACTGCCGACCTCGAGCCAGAGGGCGGTCACCTTGCTAAAGCCCCGCTGGGTGGCCTGTTCGGCCGCCAGATCGATGGCGGCCATGGCCAGAGACATTTCGTGCATGGAGGCTCCTTAACCGATATGGGGAGGAGCAGTGACTCCTCCCTGTAATTGACTAGACGGCATGGCCGCTCAACAGATCCGCGGTAGCAGCTCCCCCTGCGGCAGCTCCAGATAGCGGCGGCTACCCCAGGGGTTGTTCAGGATCACCTTGTGGCGATCGCTCGCCTGCACCACGCCGATCTGGCTTGCCGCGAGGTTGAATTGCCGCAAGATGCCCAGCGCGTCCTGCGCCTGTTCGGCAGGCAGGGCCAGCACCATGGTCCCCTCGTTGGCGAGATCATGGGGCTCGAAACCGTAGAGCTCGCACAGGCCACGCACCGGATCGCACACCGGAATGGCGGACTCCTCCAGCTCGATGGCAACGCCGGAGGCGCAGCTCCACTCGTTGAGCACGGCGGCAAGGCCACCGCGAGTGGCATCGCGCAGGGCGTGAGGGGTAATACCCGCTTTTAGCAGTGCTTCTACCTGTGGCCAGAGGGTGGTGCAGTCGCTCTTGAGATCAGATCCCAGCTGCAGGGCGTCACGGGCCATTAGGATGCAGGCGCCGTGGCTGCCGATATCCCGCGACACCAGAATGGCGTCACCGGCCTTGAGGTTGCGTACCGAGATGTCCCGGCTCTGTTCAGGCAGCGGGAATGTGCCGACCCCGCTGGTGTTGATAAAGATCTTATCGGCCGCCCCCTTGGGCACCACCTTGGTGTCGCCGCAGACGATGCGGGCGCCGCTCTTGGCAAGTTCCGCGGCCATCGACTCGACGATGCGGGTCAGATCTGCGTAGGGGAAGCCCTCCTCGATGATAAAGCTGCAGCTCAGATACTCGGGTTTGGCCCCCATCATGGCCAGATCGTTGACCGTGCCGGCGATGGCCAGCTTGCCGATATCCCCCCCCTCGAAGAAGAGCGGCGAGACGGTAAAGCTGTCGGTGGTGAAGGCGACGGGGCCCTCTACCGGCAGCAGGGCAGCATCTTCACCGCGCAGCAGGATCTCGTTGCCAAAGTGGCGAAAGAAGAGCTGGTTGATCAGCTGGTTCATCTCGACACCGCCGCCGCCGTGGCTAAGTTGGATTTCTCTCATAGGGTCTGGTTCTCCACAAGATTGCAGAAACAGGCTGGTTCATCTCTCCTCATCACCCGACCGCCGTGGCTTAACTGAATTTCTCTCATTGGATCCCCATATATCGGTAGTAGGCATTGCAGGCCCCTTCGGAGCTGACCATGCAGCTGCCCATGGGCTGGGTCGGGGTGCAGCCCCGGCCAAAGACCTTGCACTGGTTTGGCTTGGCCAGGCCGCGCAGGATATCGGCGCACTGGCACGCCTTGTGGTCATCGATGGGAGTCTGATTGAGCGCAAAGTGACGCTCTGCATCGCGTTTGGCAAACGCATCGCGCAGGCGCAGGGCGGAGGCGTTGATATCGCCGAGGCCTCGCCAGCGAAAGTGCTCGCGGGTTTCGAAAAAGCGCTCAACCAGCCGCTGGGCGGCTTTATTGCCGCTGGCGGTGACGGCGCGGCTGTACTGCACCTCCAGCGCGTAGCGACCCTCCACCTTCTGGCGCACCATCATCAAGAGCGCCTCCATCACATCCACCGGTTCGAAGCCACTCACCACCACAGGCACCTGATAACGATCGACGATGGGCAGGTAGATATCGGCGCCGGTGATGACGCTGACGTGGGAGGGGCCGATAAAGGCGTTCACCTTGGCCACCCCGTCGGCCATCACCGCATGAATGGCGGGGGGCACCAGCACATGGTTGATATGAAACAGCAGGTTCAGGGCCCCTTGTTCTTCAGCGGCAGCCAGCAGCGCCGCTGTCATCGGGGTAGAGGTCTCGAAACCGATGGCGAAGAAGACCACGGTTTTCTCAGGGTTCTCACGGGCGATACGCAGGGCGTCGAGGGGGTCATAAACCGGGCGGATATCGCTCCCCTTGGCCCGTTGCTGGGCTAACGTGCCTTTGGAGCCCGGTACCCGGATCATGTCCCCCAGGGTGACCAGAATGACGCTGGGCTGGCGGGCCAGCTCGATGGCCTGATCGATGCGCTCTTTGGGCATGATGCAGACCGGGCAGCCGGGGCCGTGAACGAACTCGATGCTGGCCGGCAGCAACTGGTGCAGGCCGTACTTCATGATGGTATGGGTATGGCCACCGCACACCTCCATCACCCGCAGCGGTTCGGGGAGTAATTTGGCCAGTTCGGTGATCTGGGCGGCGAGGGCGCGGATCACCTCGGGCTGGCGAAAGCCCTGAAACAGATCATTCAAGGTCAGCATGGCAAGATATCCTGTTTGGGCATCAGGGCCACCATCTGGCGGAAGCTCTCGAGGCTGGCCTGCGCCTCCTCTTCGTCAATCTTGCTCATCACAAAGCCGATATGGAGCAGCACATAGTCGCCCACCTGGAGGGGCTCCTCGAGCAGCATGCAGCTGACGCGCCGTTGCACCCCCAGGGTATCGACGGTGACGCAGTTATCTTCGGGGTGCAGCTGCACCACCTGAGAGGGGATGGATAGACACATGGATTTCAGGACTCCGACAAGGTGGCACAACCGGTGGTGACAGGCTGATGCGTGGCAAGATGGTGGATGGCAAACCATAGCTGACCGGCGGCGATGCCACCGTCATTGAGTGGCAGGGTTTCGCAGGTCAATACCTGCCGACCGGCCGCTTCGAGCGCGGGAACCAGCTGATCCATCAGCACCCGGTTTTGAAAGACACCGCCCCCGAGCGCCACCGGATAGCCGGGGAAGCGCTCGGCAAGGGCGATGATCAGATTGCTGATGGCGCGGATAAAACCGGCAGCCAGGCTGGCAGTGGCGGTGCCTTGGCGCCGCTCGCTGACAAGGGTATGGATCAGCTTGGCCCACTCGATATGCAGTGGCCCCTCTGTTGATTGGCTGAGATCAAAGGCGAGGGGGAAGGGCTGTTCATCGGGGGCCAGCTGCAAGGCGGCTGCCTCCAGCAAGAGTCCGGTCTCGCCCTCATAATCCGGGGTATCGATCACCCCCAAGAGCGCCGCCACCGCATCGAACAGCCGGCCGATGGAACTGGTGTCGGGAGTGTTGCGACCCAGCTGCCAGAGCTGGTGCAGATTGCTGATCCGCTCAAGGGGCAGTTGCTTGATCAACGGAATATCGAGGGCGCTGATCTGCTCAGGGCTATGCGATTCAAACAGCAGCCCCAGCAGCTGACGTACCGGCTCGCGGATGGCCGCTTCGCCGCCGATCAGCTTGAAAGGCTGGAGGTGGGCAACCCGCGTAAAGTCCTTCACATCGGCCAGCAGCAGCTCGCCACCCCAGAGGGTGCCGTCATCGCCAAGGCCGGTGCCATCGAAGGCAACACCCAGTACCGGGCCCGTGATGTCATGTTCGGCCATCACTGCCAGCAGGTGGGCGTGATGGTGCTGTACCTCGAGATGGGTTGCATCCTGATCGCGGCAGTAGTCCCTGGCCCACTGGTGGCTGAGGTAGCCTGGGTGGCGATCCGAGACCAGAACTTCGGGTTTGAGATTGTAGAGATCGCGAAAGGTCGCCAGGGTCTGCTCGAAGTGCTCCTGCATCGGCAGGCTGTGCAGATCGCCGATATAGGGGCTGTAGATGCGCTGGCGGCCGAAGGCGAGCGCCAGCTGGTTCTTCTGTTGCGCCCCGACAGCCAAGAGCGGTACCTTTACCGCCTCTTTCAGGCTGGGAGTGCAGGGGGCATAGCCCCGGGCCAGCCGCAACGTCTGGCGTCGCCCGCCTGCCCACTGCACCAGACTGTCGTCGCACGGGTGCAGGATTGGGCGGTTGTGATCCAGGATGCCGTCAATCTCGCTGCCGAGTTCCCTGACCACCGCCTCACACTCGATAAGGATTGGGCTGCCGCGACCATTGGCGCTGGTGGCCACCAGCGGCATGGCGCAGGCATCCAACAGCAGCTGATGGAGCGGGGTATAGGGGAGCATGACGCCAAGGTAGGGGATGCCGGGGGCGATCCCCTCGGCCAGCGGCGCGGTTGTCAGTAGGGATTCTGAGTGCCGATCATCGTTTTTGCGCTTGCGCAGCAAGGTGATGGGTCTGGCCTGAGAGGTGAGCAGCGTCCACTCTGCCTCGCAGCCGGTGACATGCAATTTGGCCTCGGCAAGGGAGCCCATCATCACCGCCAGTGGTTTGCGCGCGCGCCGTTTGAGCATTCGTAATCTGGCCACACTCTGTTCATTGCGGGCATCACACATCAGGTGATAACCCCCCATCCCCTTGACCGCAATCAGCGCCCCCGCTTGCAGGGCGCTTGCAGCGGCCTGCAGGGCATCCTCGCGCTCGGCCAGCGCATCGCCATAGCCGCTGCGCCAGCTGAGATGGGGCCCGCACTCGGGGCAGCTCACCGGCTGGGCGTGGTAGCGTCTGTCCAGCGGGTTTTCATAGGCCGCCGCACAGCGCGGGCACATGGCAAAGTCGGCCATGGCGGTGTGGGGGCGGTCGTAGGGGAGGCTGCGGATGATGGTGTAGCGCGGGCCGCAGTGGGTGCAGTTGGTAAAGGGGTAGTGGTGGTGGCGATCGTTGGGGTTGGCCACATCCGTGGCACACGCCTCGCACATCCCCTGATCCGGCGAGATGGCGACCGTGGCCGCGCTCTGCTGCTGGCTCGCTTTAATTCGAAACTGGCCATGAAATTGGCCATCGAAGTCGGGATCATGAGCGAGGGGCAGTTCCCGCTCGCTGAAATGATCGATTCGGCTTAAGGGCGGCGCCAGTTCCCGCAGTTCGCGGGCAAAGCTGGCCAGCTGCTCGGGCGATCCTTCGGCGCCGATGGTGACGCCGTTGGCATCGTTCAGTACATAGCCGGCAAGGCCGTGGCGCAGTGCCAGCCCATAAACGAAGGGGCGAAAGCCGACCCCCTGCACGATGCCGTCGATATGAAATTCGCGGCGCAGCCGGTTGGCGACCGGATTGGCAGAGACAGAGGGGGCGATGGTGGCGCTCATGCCGGCTCCATCTCATCTTGAGTCTGCGGCAAACGCAGTACCCGGCGCTCGTTCTCCTCGCGCCGCACCCAGCCATCCATCTCCATGCGCAGGCAGAACGGAATGGCGTATTTGCGCGACAAGCCGGTGATCTCCTTGAGGGATGCCATGTCGATCAGATCTCCCACCTGCTGGCCCGCCAGCACGGCGGCGACCATCTGGTTGTAAAGCTCGGCGTCGTAGTAGATGGGGCCATCGAGCTGCACCAGATACTTGAGTCGTGCCAGATTGCGCAGCTGCTTTTGCAACGCGCCTTTTTGCTGTAAGCCCTGCTGCAGGGCGGCGGGCAGCTGGCGGGTGATAAAGGGATCCAGCTCTACGCCGCCGGGGCCCAGTTTACCGGGCTCGTAACCCTCCTTGCCTTGATCTCGCACCACCTTGAGCACCAGCTGTGCCTCTTCCCCCAGATCATCTTCCGACTCGCCGCTGCCCTGCTGCCACTTGTCATGGTGCAGGCGAACAAGCTGCTCGCTCTTGAGCTGCTGGAGCAGGGCCTGAGTGACCGGCAGGGCGATGCCAAAGCGGGTTGCAAGCTCTGCGGCGCTAAGCGGTTCGCTGGCCAATGTAGCGAGCAGCTGGTCGCGGCTCTGGGCCAGCCAGTGGTTGTCCAGCAGCCAGTCACCGAGGGGGGTGACCTGCTCTGGCTGCTGGTCAAAGCGGCTGGCCAGCACATAGCCGTTGAGCCCCAGTTGCAGGGTGGCCGGGTTGTAGTGCTCGAGCTCATCTGGCAGCTCGCCCAGCAGGGTGTGCAGTGCCTTGCGTCTGGCGGGATGGATGTCGCCGCACCAGACGATGCGGGCGCCGTGCAGCAGTTCGCTGCTGCCGTGGCGAATAATGGCGAGCGGCTGACCAAAGAAGCAGGGAATGGGGCTGGCAAAGATCAGCCGCGCCAGCCGGGTATCCTTGATGGGAACAAAACGGGCCCGGCCATGCCAGCTGCCAAGGGCCACCTCGATCTCCTGCGTGCGCAGTGTCTTGCTACTCAGGCTCTCGGCGTTGAGTCGCACGATAAGGTGGGTTGCCGCCTCGCACTGGCCAGCGGCGCTGGTAAGGCAGTGGCCGCGTGCCACCTCCTTGTGGGGCACTTTTTTAAGGCCCACCGCCACCCTACAGACGGCGCCGATCTCGTCGACGCTCTGGTGATAGGCCTGCAGGGATCGCACCTGCACCTCCCGACCGGCGGGGTAGAGGCGCAGCTTGTCCCCCACCTTGAGGCAGCCCTGTTGCAAGGTGCCGGTGAGCACGGTACCGGTGCCGTTGGCGGTAAAGACTCTGTCTACATACAGTCGCGGGGAGGCCTGTTCGCGGGGAGCATGATGCTCAGCCATATCTCCCAGCTGGCAGACGATGGCGGTGTGCAGGGCAGTCATATTCTCGCCGGTTTTTGCGCTGACGCTGACGATATCGGGCACCATGCCGCTCTCGTCCATCACCCGCTCCAGCAGGCTCTCTTCCAACAGCAAAAGCTCGTCAGGGGAGACCAGATCGCACTTGTTGATGCAGACCAGGAGGCGCGGCACCCCCATCGCCTTGAGCAGGCGCAGGTGATCGCCGGTCATCGGCATCCACCCCTCGTCGGCGGCAATCACCAGCAGCACCAGATCCAGACTCCAGAGCCCCGCCACCATGTTGCGGATATAGCGCTCGTGGCCGGGGACGTCGATGACGCCTATGGTGTTGCCCTGACCGTCGTCAAAGTGGGCAAAGCCGAGATCCTGGGTCATGCCGATGGCCTGCTCGTGGGCGCGGGCCGTGGTGATGCCGGTGAGGGCCTTGATCAGCAGGGTCTTGCCGTGATCCACGTGGCCGGCAAGACCTATAACGGCGCGATAGGGGGTCATGGGATCAGGGCTCCTCGGTCGCATTTGCTGCATTGAACGGGGCGGGCAGCAGCAACTCCCTGAGTTGGGCAATCAGCAGTTCCATCTCGGTCGGCAGCAGGGTCGCCATATTGAGCAGCACCTTCTGCTGGCGCACGGTGGCGATGACCGGCACCGGCAGTTCCCGCAGGGCATCTAGCAACTGCTGGGCCGGACGCGGGTCGGTGCATTCGAGCGCCGGTGCCGGGTAGAACTCGTCCGGTAAGGTGCCACCGCCCACCACCAGCTGGGCGGGGACCGGCACAAAGCAGCCGGGCAGGGCGGCCATCAGCCGGGAGGCTCTCGCCTCCATGGCGGCCGGGTTGCTCAAGGTGCGCTGGGCGATGCCCTCGCCGATGGGTGACTTGTTGAGCTTGTGGATGAGCAGCCGTTCGAGCAGGGAGTAGACGATGCGGCTCGGGCGGAAGGTGCGCATCATGGGGTGTTTTTCCAGCCGCTTGATAAGGTCGCTGCGGCCGCTGATGATGCCCGATTGCGGGCCCCCCAAGAGCTTGTCGCCGGAGTAGCAGACCAGATCTGCCCCCGCCTTGATGTACTGGCGCACCGAGGTTTCATCCGGCGCAAACTCTTCGCATGTCAAGCCCGAGCCCTGATCCACCGCCAGCACTACATGTTCGGGCAGGGCGCGGGCCACCTCGTTGATATCGGGTGATTCGGTAAAGCCGCGAATGGCGAAATTGGATCTGTGCACCATCAGCACCAGCGCGGTCTGATCGGTGATGGCATCGAGGTAATCTTTGGCGGTAGTGATATTGGTGGTGCCCACCTCCACCAGTTTGGCGCCGGAGAGGGCCAGAATGTCGGGGATGCGAAAGCCGCCGCCAATCTGGATCTGCTCACCGCGCGAGACGATCACCTCGCGCCCCTTGGCCACCTCCTGCAGCAGCAAAAAGAGCGAGGCGGCGTTGTTGTTGACCACCAGCGAATCCTCGGCCTGGGTGAGGCAACGGAGCAGGGGGGCGATCAGCCCCTTGCGCCCGCCGCGTTTGCCGGTGGCGAGATCCAGCTCCAGATTGTTGTAGCCGGTGTTGAGGTCACGCACCTCGTCCCACAGATCGGCACTTAACGGCGAACGCCCCAAATTGGTATGCACCAGGGTGCCGGTGGCGTTGATCACCCGGGTTTGACGCTGGCGCAACTGCTGTTGGCAGCGTTTGGCAATCAGCGCCTCGATCTGCCAGGGGGCGACGCCATGCTGGCGAAAATCTTCGCTCTGGCGCAGCTCACTCAGGGTGTCGCGCACCGCCTGGGTCACCAGCGGGCGGCTCAGCGCCTCGATAAACCCGGCGAGAAAGGGTTGCTGCAGCAGTTGTTCCACTTGGGGCAGACGGCGGGTTGGTTGCTGGCCGGGCTGTTGCTGAGAATCTGGCAGTGAATCGTCGGCAGCCGTACCTGATGCGGGCTGGCGGTGGAGGATGGCTGGTGCGTGAGACGAGTTCGGCATGGGATTACCAGTGCAGTGCGTGGGTTCGGGATGCGCACCGGTTTGCCGATAGAGAGGCCGAGCTGACGGGTTATGGCACTGCTGGCGATTTGCGGATGACTGCAAACTGGGTGCATCAATGAGCGGGTATAAATTAATGCTGCATCGATGCTGATAAATTAATTTTTGGCCAGCGAGATAACCTGAGTTCGGATTATATTGGCAAGCGGCAAGCACCTTTTTTAAGGTATTACTTCAAACATATTGAACAAACAATGGAAATAACATCCAGGCCGAAAAATTCAGCGAGAGAGTATTTGTTCAATAGATGAATTTGGCGGAAGAGGCAGGAATCGAACCTGCCAAAGCCTTCTCGGCTCACATCGGTTTTGAAGACCGAGGAGGCCACCAGACCCCATCAACTTCCATAACGGTCGCCATTTTGTGGCAAATTTCTGTGACTGGCAACGCTTTTTTTGTCATAAAAAAGCGAGAGTTAGCGATTTTTTAAAAAATCAAAGAACCTTGTTTTATATCAAGTTCAGCACAATTAGCCCGATGTTTTTAATTTAACATCGGGCCTCGATCACATTGTCGGAACCGTCGGTCAATAACGGTCGTTAACAACTCGCTAAATAATCACCCGTTGGCGTTGTTAATATTCCACTGCTCCAGTTTCTCTATTAACAAGTCGGTATCTTTGGCTGCATCAAGATGCTGATAAAGATAATCCATCGCCTCGCTCACCATCTCGGTCATCGGGAAGGAGAACGCCACGATGGCCGGTTGTACCCCGACAAAGATCACCTCGGGGACAAAGGTCTTGAGCTCGTCGATCAGGAAATTGAGCGGCATATTGTGGGTCGAGAAGATAAACATCTCGGCGATGGTCTCAGGGTGGATCACCTGCAGGGTTCCCGCCTTCTCGCCGATCTCGGCGGCATCCACCAGCACCACCCGCTCCGGTTGCAACTCCCGCACCTTGTAGACCACATTTTCCGGCGCGATGCCGCCGTCGATATGGATCCAGCAGGGCAGGGGGGCGGCCTGCAGCTTGTCGGCAAGATAGGGGCCGGCACCGTCGTCCCCCATCATGGCATTGCCCACGGTCAACACGAGATTACAGCCCATCAGCGGCTCCTTACCATCAGGTACATATGGGGGTCGTTAAAGAGGGCGGTGAGCTGATCCATAAAGGTGTTGGTCCAGCCCAGCTCCTGCTCATCGAGTAGATTGTCGGCTTTGAGCAGTCGGTCGAAGGCGCAGGCCAGCATATGGCAGTGCTCGCGATAGATGGTGATCTCGCCAAAGGTGAGAAATCCCTCCATCTTGCGGCGCGCTTCGCTCCCCTCTGGCAGCTTGGCTACCCAGTCGCGATAACCGATCAGCGAGCAGACCAGGTCTGCTCGCAGGCAATCGACAATGCCGAGGTGATGGCCGATGGCGAGGCTGTAGTACATCACCTCCCTGGCCTCTTCCGGCACGTCGAATTGCTCGTCGACGAACTTGCGCGAGAGGCGGTAGAAAAAAACCTCGTCAGCCATGTACCGCCTCTCCCTTGCCGGCTGCCCGGTTGAGGCAGGCGTTTGCGAGGTTGTTGACGATCTCCGAGAGGCGCGGATCGTCGTGCTGATCGAGGTAGCTCTGGATGCGCAGATCCACATCCTGCTGGGTCGCCCCTTCGAGCAGGGCCATGAACTCGTCGGCGATGATCCGCCCCTGACGATAACCGGCCATGCGGCGCGCTTCGCGTTCGATCATCACCCGGATTTCATTGGGGATGCCGGTGTGGCGCAGCTCGACCCGTTCACCCGGTTGCACCTCGTGGCTGGTGGCTTTGAGTTTCTGCTCAAGCAGACCGAGCGCCACGGCAAAGCCGTAGATGGTGGCCGCCGGTGTGGGGGGGCAGCCGGGAATATAGACATCCACCGGTACGATCTTGTCGGTGCCGCCCCAGACGCAGTAGAGGTCGTGGAAGATGCCGCCGTCACAGCCGCAGGCGCCGTAGGCGATGCAGATCTTGGGATCGGGCGCCGCCTCGTAGGCGCGCAGGGCCGGCACCCGCATCGCCCGGGTCACCGCGCCGGTAAAGAGCAGGATGTCGGCGTGGCGGGGGGAGGCGACCACCTTGATGCCGAAACGCTCGGCATCGAACAGCGGGGTGATGGTGGCGAAGATCTCGATTTCGCAGGCGTTGCAGCCGCCGCAATCGACCCGGTAGACATAGGCCGAGCGGCGAATGTCTTTGAGCAGGGTCTTCTTGAGTTTGGTGATCTCGGGATCCTGTGCCAGCGGCACGGCGCGGGTATGGGCATGGCCGACAACCGGTTCTATGCCTTTGATCTTGCTCATCACATCCACTCCTTTTGTGCGGCCATCGGTGTGGCTATCGGTGTGATCAGGGCCGAGTCAGGCTGGCTCAGCATGCTCTGTTTTCGTTTGCAGTCGGGGCAGTGGTGCAGCCGCTCCGGGGTCGCGAGTGGTGTGCCCGCTTGTACCAAGGTGTCCTCCACCAGCGCCACCAGCTTGCTCGGGGCAAAGTAGGTGCCGCAAAGGGTGCAGGGGGCCAGCGCGAAGCGGGCCTCCTCATAGAGATCCGCCTTGTTGGTCACCGCCAGCTCGAACTCGGGGGAGAGGGCGATGGCGCGAGTCGGGCAGACCTCCTCGCAGCGGCCGCAGAAGATGCAGCGTGCCATGGAGATCTCCCAGCGCCGTTCGCCGGTCTCCATGTCCACTTCCATCACCAGCGCATTGGCCGGGCAGGCCTTGGTGCAGGCGGCGCAGGCGATGCACTGATCCGCCTGATATTTCGGTTTGCCGCGAAAATCCCGGTTCACCTCGTAAGGGGCGAAGGGGTACTTGGCGGTCGGGGTGCCAGCCTTGAGGATGGTCTTGAACAGCTTGATCATGATGACCCCTTATTTCAGCGGAGAGTTTTTGCGATCGATGCCGTAGCGCTCGATCTCCTTGTAGGAGACCACGGTGGATTTGCCCTTCTTGGGGTCGACCAGGGTGACCCGGTCGGTACAGGAGTAGCAGGGATCCAGACTGCCGATGATGAGCGGTGCATCCGCCACGGTATTGCCGCGCAGCATGTAGCGCAGGGCGGGCCAGTTAGCGTAGGTGGCGGCGCGGCAGCGCCAGCGGAACAGCTTCTGGTTATCTCCGGTCATGCTCCAGTGGACGTTCTCGCCGCGGGGCGCTTCGGTAAAGCCCAGTGCAAACTTGCCCGGCTGGTAGGTGAACCCTTCGGTCAAAAGCGGCCCTTCCGGCAGATGCTCAAGACCAAACTCAATCATGTCGAGGGAGTCGTAGAGCTCGTGGATGCGCACCAGCACCCGGGATTGCACGTCGCAACCCGCCTTGGTCTGGATCTCCATCGGCAGCTCGCGGTAGCCGGCAAAGTCGTGGACCCGGCGCACGTCGCGCTTGAAGCCGCTCGCCCGCACCATGGGGCCGACGCAGCTGAAATCGCGGGCAATTTGCGGGTCGAGCTTGCCGATGCCGATGAGGCGGGAGGAGATATTGGCGGTATCAAGCAGCATGGCCACCAGCGGTTTGAGCTCATCACGGAGCTCCCGCACCAGCTGGGCACCCTTGATGCGATCTTCTTTGAAGATGTCGCGGCGTACTCCGCCAATCAGGTTGAGACCGTAGGTCTTGCGTGCGCCGGTCAGCAGCTCGGCCAGGGTCATGGATTTTTCCCGCACCCGGAAGAACTGCATAAAGCCGGTGTCGAAACCGGTGAAGTGGCTCGACAGGCCGATGTTGAGGATATGGCTGTGCAGACGCTCCACCTCCAGTAGCACGGCGCGGATCATCTTGGCCCGCTCCGGCACCGGAATGCCCATGGCGTTCTCCACCGAGGTGGTGTAGGCGACGCTGTGGGTAAAGCCGCAGATGCCGCAGACCCGGTCGGTCAGAAACGCCACTTCGTTGTAGCCCATGCGGGTTTCCGCCAGCTTCTCCATGCCGCGATGGACATAGAAGAGGCGGTAGTCGGCATCGATGATGTCTTCGCCATCGACGAACAGACGAAAGTGGCCCGGCTCGTCCGAGGTGATGTGCAGCGGGCCGACCGGCACGATGCGGTTGGCATCACTGCCCAGCTCGTTGACGAAGGGGTAGGTCTCGGTGTCAGTGGTGGGCATCGGGCGCTGGCGATAATCCATGGCGTCCTTGCGCAGGGGATGGATATCCTCCGGCCAGTCGTCCGGCAGCACCAGACGGCGTTCATCCGGCAGACCGATGGCGCGCAGGCCGTACATGTCGCGGATCTCCCGCTCGCCCCACACCGCCGCCGGAATGGTCGGGGTGATGGAGGGGTACTCCTGGGTATCGGCATCTACCAGCACCTTGACGGTGATCCAGCACTTGGTGTCGCCCTCCATGGAGAAGACGTGGTAGACGGCGAAGTGGCCGTTGAGGCTGCGCTCGTCATTGGCAAAGGAGAGAGGAAGCCAGCCCCCCAGCTGATGGAAGATCAGGCTGGCGGTCTCGACCAGACTGGTAGGTTTGACGGTGATGGTGGCCTGATCGGCGGTTTGCCACTCCTCGTCGACGATGGCGTGGGGCAGTTGTGCTCGCACCTGCTGGATGTAGTCGCAGCCGATGCGATCCGAAATGGCGATGGTCATGCAGTTCTCACTTTAATGTTCGGGAATGAGCATTCACAAATGATGAAATCGGAAAAAGTTGCTGTGCTGGCGGGCATGATTCAGATCCCGACCAGATAGGCGAGCAGCGCCAGCAGGGCCAGCCCCAAGCCGTAGCGGGTGAGCTTGTGGGTGCGCACGAACTGAGTACGGGCCATGGCGTTTTCGATGATGCCGGCCAGCAAAAAGGCCACCAGCAGCTTGCAGGCGAGGATCAGCGCTGCGCCGATGAGCGCAGGCAGACTCCAGTTGGCCGCCTTGCCGAAGGGCAGGAAAATCACCAGAAAGAGCTGCACCACCACCAGCTGCTTGAGGCCGATGGAGAGCTTGAGCAGGGCCAGGCCCGCACCGGAGTACTCGGTGAGCGGCCCCTCCTGCAGCTCCTGCTCGGCTTCGGCGCAGTCAAAGGGCAGCTTGCCCATCTCGACAAACACCGCGAAGGCGCAGGCGGCGCCAGCCAGCAGGGTGGCAACCGGCGCGGCCAGCGGCTGGGTCGCTACATAGCTGCTGATATTGCCCAGATCCGAGCTGCCCACCATCATCGCCATGATGAAGCAGGCGAGCACCAGAATGGGCTCCACCAGAATGCCCAGCGTCAACTCGCGGCGGGCACCGATCCCTGCAAACATGCTGCCGCTGTCGAGCCCAGCCAGCGAAAAGAAGAAGCGGAAGATGGCGAACAGATAGATGTCGGTGATGAGATCCCCGGCGATAGGGAAGGGGGACTCATGAGTCAGGGTCGGCAGCGCCATCCCCACCAGCAAGAGGGCGGCGATCAGCAGCGCAGGCATCAGGTTGAAGATGATGCCGGCAGGCTCGGGGGTCACCTCCTGACGGCGAAGGAGCTTGGCGATATCTCGGTAATCCTGCAGCAGGCCCGGCCCTTGGCGGGAGTGCATCTTGGCCCGCAGCACCCGGTTGAAACCGGTGGCGAGCGGCGCCAGCGCCAGCATGGCGATGGCCTGGGTCAGGGCGAGGGCAACCATGCCCCAGCTCGGCATTTCAAGAACAGGCATATCAGACTCCTACTGCCATCAGGATAAAGAGCGCCAGCACAACGCCATGCAGCAACCAGCCGGTCGTCCCGCTGGTATTGCTCACCCCGTGCAGGGCGCTGGCCAGATCGAGCTGCGGCTGCTTGCGATAGAGCGGCGCGCAGAGCTGGCGCAAGGTGTGGGTGACACCGCCAGAGGTGAGGCTCATGCGCTCCTCATAGGCGTAACCACAGGCCCACGGAGTGCCAGCGTGACGACGACCCAGCTTGGGGCCCTTGAAGATGGCCAGTACCAGCAGCGGAATGAGGAACAGCCCCAGCAAGGTGATGGCGATAACGGGCGGGGAGAGGATCGCCTGGCTGCTATCGAGTGGCAGCAGGGTGGCGCCGGTGGCGACACTCATCTGGCTGGAAACGAGTGCCTGACCATAGCTGGCGATATGGGGGGCAATCCAGGGGGCACCCAGACCCAGCACCAGACAGACCGCAGCCAGCAGCAGGGTGCCTGCCACCATGGCCCCCGGCACTTCGCGGGCGTGGCTCGCTTTCTCGCTGTGCGGTGCGCCGCAGAAGCAGATGCCATACACCTTGACGAAACACATCACCGCCATGGCGCCGGTTACCGCCAGCATCACTACCGCGAGCGGCGCGACGACGGAGGTGCCGAGTTTGGTCATGGAGAGCAGGGATTGGTAGATAAACCACTCGCTGACAAAGCCGTTCAGCGGCGGCAGCGCCGAGATGGCCATGGCACCGATGAGGAACGCCAGCGCAGTCCAGGGCATCAGCTTGGCAAGACCACCCATCTTGTCCATGTCACGGGTGTGCAGGCGGAACATCACAGAGCCGGTACCCATAAAGAGCAGGCTCTTGAAGATGGCGTGGTTGAGCAGGTGATAAAGCGCACCGAGCAGCCCCAGCACCACCAGTGCCGGTTGCTGGTTGGCGATGCCGATCATGCCGATGCCCATCCCCATCAGGATGATGCCGATGTTCTCGACCGTGTGGTAGGCGAGCAGCCGCTTGAGATCGTGCTCGGCCAGCGCAAACAGCACCCCGAGCACCGCCGAGCAGGCACCGAAGATCAGCACCACATAGCCCCACCAGAGCTGGCTGGCGCCGAGAAAATCGATGCTGACCCGCAAGATGCCAAAGAGACCGAGCTTTACCATGACGCCGGACATCAGCGCCGAGATATGGGAAGGTGCAACGGGCTCGGCCACCGGCAGCCAGCCGTGCAGCGGCACGAAACCGGCGCGCAGGCCAAAGCCGCAGAAGCTGAGCAGAAACACTAGCGAGGCCAAACCGCCCGCCAGATGGTGCTCGCGCAGCGCAGCGAACTCCAGCGAGCCGCTTTCACGGCAGAGCAGCCAGAAGGCGATCAGCACCAGCGCCATGCCGATATGGTTCATCACCAAGTAAAGCCGGCTCTGTTTGGCGGCATCCGGGTTGGTCTTGACCAGCCAGTAGGTGGTGAGGGTCACCAGCTCGTAGCAGAGCAAGAAACCGAGCGCGTTGTCGGCCAGCACCATGCCCACCATGGCAAAGAGGAAGAGGTTCATCAGCGCGCCGATGGCTACATCGCCCTTGCCCTGATATTCGCGGATATAGGCAAAGGAGTAGAGGGCGACGGCGACGCCGACGGTGCTAATCACCAGCAGCATCAGCGCGGAGAGCATGTCGAGGTGCACCGAGCCCAGCAGCCAGAGCAGGCCATCGACGGGGGCGCCTTGGGCAAAGATCTGGATGGCGGCAACCAGGCCCGCGAGCGAGCCCAGCAGGGCAAGGCCGCTGTTGAGGCGGTTGGCCAGTGCGGGCAGCTTTTGCAGCAGCAAACCGGCGGCAGCGCCCAGCAAAAAGAGCAGGAGCGTGGCCATAACAAGGGGGGACAACATCAGCGAACTCCCTCTGTGGTAGATAAATCGGATGCAGGGATCGCCGTGGCAGGCGCCGAGAAGGCAGAGGCCCCTTGCGGGTTGGTGTCGGCCGCTTGCTGGCGACGGATACGGGCGGCGCGTTCGGTGTCGCCGTCATTGACCAGCTTCAGTGCCTGGGAGGGGCAGGCACCGACACAGGCCGGGCCATCGGCGCGAAACTCGCACAGATCGCACTTGACCGCGATGCTGCGCACCCCCGGCTCCCAGCTCAGCAGATCCTCGCCAAAGCAGCGCAGGCCAGCGGAGGTAGAGGGGTTGCTGGAGCGGATGGAGCAGGGGATATAGGTGTCGTAACTGGTGGCCACGGCCACGGGACGGCTACCGCCGCTCTGGATGGCGCCAAACGGGCAAGCCACGGCGCAGAGATTGCAGCCGATGCAGAGCGACTCGTTTAGTTGCACACAATCGCCGGTCTGGGCAATTGCCTCGACCGGGCACACCTTGATGCAGGGGGCATCGTCACAGTGACGGCACTGAACCGGCATGGTCGCCTGCTCGTGTCGCATAACGGTTAAACGGGGAGCTTGCTGCAAACCTTGCGCCTTGTGTACCTCGCTGCAGGCCGCCATACAGGTGCCACAGCCGATACAAAGCTTGGGGTCAGCGATAACGAAGCGGTTCATAGCCTACCTTGTCGTGTCGCGAACGGAGAAAGTAGGGGCAGGTTGGCAAGATACGGGCCAGAATGGTTTTTGCAGCGAAATTGGTTTTAAGTGGCTGTTTTTAAATAAATAAAAATATTCGTGTGGTTGGATGAACGCGCTGATGTGGCTGTCGAACTGTGACGTTCGTCACTTGTGACGAAGCCGCCAAGTGGGTTCGTCACCATGGAAAAAGCAGTATGAGTAGGGTGCAATGAACGCAGTGAATTGCACCGCTCTCCAACATATTTTCGCGGTGCACGGCGCTGCGCTTGTTGCACCCTACGGTGGTGGCCTGTTCGGATAGAGACCGCCTGTCTTGAAACCGTAGGTTCGATTAGCGAAGCGTAATCGGACGCACGAGAACGCAAATATATCGGCAGCATGCCGGGAGCAGGGTGCAAAGAACGCAGTGAATTGCACCGTTTGCAGCATATGGCCACGGTGGTTTGCCCCCTTCTCCCCTCGCGGGAGAAGGGCTGGGGATGAGGGGGGAGGTAATCGGGGGTAATGCAAACAACAGAGGGAGGCCAATGCCTCCCTCTCTCTTGCTGAGGTTTTCTATGCCTTTAAGAGGCCATCAACCCGCCATCAGATATCCACCTGGGATCCCAGCTCGATAACCCGGTTGGGCGGGATCTCGAACTGATCCGGCGCCCGCAGGGCGTTGCGCTGCAGCAGCATAAAGAGCTTGCCGCGCAGATAGAGATACCAGGGGCGGTCTTTCATGATGAGCGACTCGTGGGCCATAAAGAACGAGGTTTCCATCATCCGGCAGCTGAGCCCCTCGGCGTTGCAGCGGTGGAAGATCTCCTCCACGTTCGGGGTCTCGCGCCAGCCGTAGCTTGCCACCACCCGCCAGAAGGTGGGGGAGAGCTGCTCGATGCAGACCCGGCGCACATTGTGGACGTAGGGCACCTCTTCCACCCGCAGGGTGAGCAGGATGATCCGCTCGTGCAGCACCTTGTTGTGCTTGAGGTTGTGCAGCAGCGCATGGGGGATCACATTGACCACCCGCGACATATAGACGGCGGTGCCAGCCACCCGGGTCGGCGGGGATTTCTCCAGCGAGGCGATCATCGGCTCAAGGGAGTTGCCGTGCTCGTTCAGGCGACGAATAAGCTGGAAACGCTCGCTCTTCCAGCTGGTCATCACGGTGAACATCACCGCGCCCAGGGTGAGCGGCAGCCAGCCGCCGGAGAAGATCTTGGCGAGGTTGGCGGCAAACAGCGGCACGTCGATACAGAGCAGCGCGGCAAACAGGATGGCCACCAGATACTTGTTCCAGTGCCAGCTGTTCTTGGCCACCGAGCAGGAGAGGATGGAGGTGAGCACCATGGTGCCGGTCACCGCGATGCCGTAGGCCGCCGCCAGATTGCTGGAGTGCTCGAAGCTCATGATGACGATCACCACCGAGATATAGAGCATCCAGTTGATGACCGGAATATAGATCTGGCCAGACTCCTGCTCGGAGGTGTGAACGATGCGAATGGGTGAGAGATAACCGAGCCGCACTGCCTGACGGGTCAGTGAAAAGACCCCGGAGATCACCGCCTGCGAGGCGATCACCGTCGCCATGGTCGCCAAGAGCAGCAGCGGCACCAGCGCCCATTTCGGGGCGAGCAGGAAGAAGGGGTTGGCAATGGCTGCCGGATTGCTTAGCAGCAGCGCACCCTGACCGAAGTAGTTGAGCACCAGAGAGGGCAACACCACGATAAACCAGGCGAGGCGAATTGGATTCTTGCCAAAGTGGCCCATATCCGCGTAGAGCGCCTCCACCCCTGTGATGGCCAGCACCACGGCGCCGAGGGCAAAGAAGGAGGTAGTCTGATACTGGATAAAGAAGCGCACCGCCCAGATGGGGTTAAGCGCTCCCAGCACCTCGGGGTTATGGATGATGCCGCGCAGCCCCAGCACCGCCAGCGTCATAAACCAGATCAGCATGATGGGGGCAAACAGCTTGCCCACCATGGCGGTGCCATGTTTCTGGATGGCGAACAGCAGGGTCAGCACCAGCACCGAGAGGGTGACGATATAGGGGTCGAGGGTGGGGGTGAGAATGCTCAGACCCTCGATGGCCGACATCACCGACATCGCCGGGGTGATCACCACCTCGCCATAGAAGAAGCTGCCGCCAATCAGGCCGAGGATGATCAGCAGCGGCGTCCAGCGGGTGGAGGCGTTGCGGGTCGCCAGCGACATCAGGGTGAGAATGCCACCCTCGCCGGCGTTGTCGGCCCGCATCACAAAGGAGAGATACTTGACCGACACCACCAGGATCAGCAGCCAGAAGATCAGCGAGAGAAAGCCGAGAATGGAGGCCGGCTCGACGCCGAACCCGAATTGACCTGACAGGCACTCGCGCAAGGTATAGAGCGGGCTGGTGCCGATATCGCCATAGACTACGCCAATCGCCGCCAGCATGATGCCGGGAGTGGCTTGTTGTTTATCACAGTTCATGAGTTCATCTTGTCAGTTTGATGTTTACACGTTTGCCAACGCACAGCTGCCCGACCTACCAGGAAAGTCGTGATATTTAATCGGGAGAGAATTAATGGATTGCGATGGGAAAGGGCGCTAACGGAATAGTGATCTGCTTGTCATGGAACACAGTCTGTTCATCTGTCATTAAGCTTATAATGACACACACTCTGCGGGACTATGCTCAGTTATAAATAATCAAAAGTTCAATTTGAGTAAGGGAATTAATTATCCGGCGATTGAAATATAACGCGATAATGCAGGCAACTGTTTGTTTTATCTAGCGAAGTGGTTTGGCTAAAATCTTTTTCCAAAACGGATAATAAATAGACGATAAAGTAATCGCTAATTAATTGCTGGCAGGATGGCAAAGGGGAGAGGGTTGGGTATCAATGGAGTCTTTATTTCCTAAAGGAGAAAAGGGTATGATGCAATGAACGAAGTGAATTGCATCAAGTATTAAAAGAGGCAAGAGGTGCAATGCTTTATGTGGGTGTCTCGATGTGAAATGCAAGGTGCAATATTTTCTATAGCACCTTGCGATTATATTTTTATTTTTAGATAGTTAGCATTCTTTTATATCTTTTTTGAAGTGCTAACTCTCCACCTTCCATAATTTCACATACATTTTTCCTAACATTAATTTCTTGCAGCGCGCCAGATGCAGTTTGTATTATCTGGCCCTTATCCGCTAAAGCGATGACATATTCTGAATCACCATTCACAACAATGTTTGGATTGTGAGTTACAACTATTATTTGACGTTTTGATTTGCTTTCATGTAGCTTCGACACTATCAGATTTGTAATTAAACCATTATCTAAGTCATCTTCAGGTTGATCCAAAATGAGAGGCTCAGTTCCATATGAAAGAAGAAATGAAAGAATAGCAGATGCTTTTTGACCGGCGGATCCTTGAGATACATCTTTATATCTTTTCCCATCGAAGAACTTTATTGTTAACTTATCATCAGGGAACCACAAGTTTAGTTCATCAAATTTCTGTGGTTGCTGCTGAGCCATAAAGTCAATAAAGCGCTTTCCAACTTTCTCACCAAGAATATCTCCGGAATTAAAATTAAATAGCTTTCCTTTGAAATCGTGAAGTGCTGAAAACCTCAAAGACAAATCATCTCTCGGTTCAAGATTTAACATCAATTGATTTAATTTGTATAAAAATCCACTCTTTTTCTCTGAGTCAAAAATATCTGATGCGAATGCACCATCTAAGCGTCCAATCACATCTCTAAAAGAATGCTCTATATTTTCAGCCGTCATTCCGCACCTAATTTTGGCTTTTTCAAAGCTTGACGGCGATCGGCCATTCTGATCTATTACTCTCTTTTGC